>NZ_QQPQ01000029.1 GCF_003346715.1 Oceanispirochaeta sp. M1 | reverse complement strand
CTGTCCAAACGTTGTAGTATGATGACTCATAGCCGATTTCCTTTTGTTGTATTGTTTTAGTCGACTTAAGAATAAACGGAGATCGGCTTTTATAAAACCCCTTTCAAATTATCTTGGACAGCTGTGAAATAACATAATAAACAATGGCAGGGGTGAACGTCGTGGATTCTGGCCTGGGAATCCTGTTGATGAGACTAAAGAGATTTACTATAAGCACTTCGGGATAATAGAAAGTAAAAAGAATGTTTCTGAACAAGCAAAAAAAGCAACTCAGGTTTTTACTACAAAGACTGGAGACGCAGATCTTCAACTGGCAAAGAAATTAAAAAGTGATTTGGTCTGGATAAGTCCTGAATTAGATCTATCCAGCTATAAATCCCCGGATGGAAAGCCTATGTGGGACTTCTATAACGGGAAAGAACGAACTCACCTCACTGAACCTGGTGTATTCGCCGAATGTGAGGATGTAAAAGAGGTGGAGGCCTTTGACTGGCCGAATCCTGATTATCTTGATTTTACTAATTTCCAGGCTGAAGTGGATGCAGCAATAGATGAAGATAAGGCTGTAATCGGTGGTATGTGGATGCCATTTTTCCACGTTGTATCTGATTTCTTCGGCATGGATAATTATTTTATCAAGATGTATACAGATCCGGATGTGGTACAAGCTGTCACAGAAAAAGTTGTTGATTTTTACCTCAAGGCTAATAAAAGATGTCTATCCCTTGTAAAAGAGAAGATGAGTGCTGGTTTTTTTGGAAATGACTTTGGAAGCCAGAGAGATCTGCTGATCAGTCCGGAATGTTTTGAAACTTTTATATTCCCCTACTACCGAAAGATTATTTCAACAATTAAAGAACAGGACCTGCCAGTTCTAACCCATTCATGCGGAGCCATTTCCCGAATAATCCCCAGCCTGCTGGACTGCGGAATAGATGGACTTCATCCTCTTCAGGCCAATGCCGTTGGAATGGATGCAGAATCTCTTGCAAAGGAATATAAGGATGATCTGGTCTTTTTCGGTGGCGTAGATACACAGCAGTTATTGCCTTTTGAATCCCCTGAAAAGGTAAAATCTGAGGTACTCAGGCTTAAAAAAGTTTTTGGAGAACGTTATATCGTATCTCCCAGTCATGAAGCTCTGCTGCCCAATGTGAGTATAGAAAATGTACTTGCTATGGTGGATGCTGTTCATACTGATTAAAATACCCATGGCATCAATTGGATCTTTGAGAAATTAACTAAGTGGTTCTATACCTGTCTCTATTTTAAGGGCATAATAATTCTATGAAATAATCCCGGAGGAATATATGTTATACCGCCCGTTTGGAAAAACCGGAGAAGAACTCAGTATTTTAGGATTCGGTGCCATGCGCCTTCCCGTAATCGATGGTGATGTTAATAGAATAGATGAAGAAAAAGCTATTCCCATGATCAGAGCTGCCATAGATCAGGGAGTAAACTACCTTGATACTGCATGGTCCTATCATGGAGAGAACAGTGAAGCCCTCTGTGCAAAAGTCATGAAAGACGGCTACCGGGAGAAAGTGAATATTGCCACTAAACTCCCCAGCTGGCTTATCAAGACCAGAGCTGATATGGATCATTATCTGAATAAGCAGCTGGAACGTCTTGAAGAGGAGAGAATTGACTTCTACCTTCTCCACACCATCAGTGAAGCATACTGGGATATTTATAAAAAAGAAGATTATAAAGACTTTCTGGACAATGCTAAAAAAGATGGAAAGATCAAACACGTCGGATTCTCTTTTCATGACAATATCGAACTGTTTAAAGAGATCGTTGATGACTATGACTGGGACTTCTGTCAGATTCAGCTGAATTATCTTGATGAAAACTATCAGGCAGGTCTGGAAGGGATGCGCTACGCTGCTGCCAAGGGTATGGGAATTATTATCATGGAGCCCCTGCGCGGCGGTATGCTGGCCAAGACTGAAATGCCCGATGAACTTCAGTCTATCTGGGACCAGTCAGAAACAAAAAGAACAGCAGCTGAATGGGCACTCAGATATCTCTGGAATCATAATGAAGTGGGATTGATCCTCAGCGGTATGACTACCATGGAACAGATGGATGAAAATGTCCGCACCGCCTCTGATGCATCTGCCGGTTCATTAAGTAAGAAAGAGGAAGGAATAGTTGCCCAGGCCAAAGACTATTTCCATAGTAAGATCAGGGTAGACTGTACAAACTGCCGTTACTGTATGCCCTGTCCCCAGGGAGTATATATCCCCGAAATCTTCTGGGCCTATAACCATGAAGCTCTTTTTGATGATTTTGACAAGGCTAAATTCTGGACAACCGGTTTTCTAAGTACAGATCAGAGAGCATCTAACTGCAACGAATGCGGCCGCTGTGAAACTCTCTGTCCCCAGGGAATTCCCATCAGAAAGCATTTGAAAGATGTTGTAGAACGATATGAAAAAGTATAGCGTATAACTGCTATACACTTTTAGAATAAATCTGACTATCCAGTCTATATATCCAGGATTGAATCGTACTGCTGCAGGAATTCATTGATAGTGCGGGCATCCCTGGAACTTAATCTACTCAAATATCTATTAAAACTGCTCTCCACCACCCTTTGACGGTCCTGATACTTCTGGAGAACAAATCTCCCCCTTAAACTCAGGGACAAAAGGGCTCTGGATGCATTTGCAGGGTCTTCATCCCTCTGGAGAAGCTCCTTGCTATCCAGTCTCTTAAGAGTCTGTGATACGGCTCCCTTTGTTATCTGCAGGACTCCAGCCAGAGCTGTAACACTCTTTCCCGGATTGGAGCCCAGACACTGCAAAAGAGTCATCTCTGATGATTGAAGAGTGTATTCATGTCCGATCTTACAGGCTCTCCTGTCCAGATCGTTTTTTTTCTGTAGAACCTGATTGATCCTGCTGTTGAGATCAGGACGGATATATTCATTCATACTCTTAGTGTATAGCTACTATACACAATCGTCAATATTTAGTTTTAAGACATAGGATGACAATTCCGGATTTCCATCATAGAATAGGATCAGAAAAAAATTATTGGAGGCATTATCATGACATGGCTTTTATACAAGTCCGTTGGAGGAAGACAGCTGGGAAGCTTTCGGACCTAAGGGATTTGAGGAAATTTTCAATTAAGATATAAACAGTTCTTACCCTCCTCTTAATCCTCTCCTCCGAAAGCTAAGCAGCAGCTTTTATCTAATGGAGGAATATACAATGGATTTAATCAAGGCAATCAATCTGAATCTCAATACGGGTTCCAAAGATCTACTCATAGATGCCAATTTCAGAATACTGGAAGGTCATAAATACGGACTCATCGGAGCCAACGGCACAGGTAAAACCACCCTGGTCAGACTCATTATGGATGAAATAGAGGCTGATAAGGGATCACTCATCCGAAAGAAGAATCTGAAGACAGGATATGTTCCCCAACAACCCCTCTTCGATCAGAAACAGAGTATAGAAGAATTTTTACTCCGGGAACTCTCATCCCTGTTGACGGAAATGAAACTGCTGGAAGAACAGATGAGCAGCACCAAATGTACAGAGAATCCAGCCGCCCTGGAAAAAGTACTCAGCAGGTATCAGAGAATCTGTGATGATTTTGAGAGCCGGGGCGGATACCAGGCACAGGAAAAGGGTGAAATTCTGATACGCAGATTGGGGATGGATAACCTGATGACTCAGTCCATGGGGAGTCTTTCAGGGGGAGAAAGGAGTCTGGTCTTTTTCGCAAAGGCCCTTCTTGTAGAGCCGGAGCTTCTGATCCTGGATGAACCTGGAAACCATCTGGATTATCTGGGTCTGGCCTGGCTGGAATCATTCCTGGCAGCCTATCCCGGAGCGGTTCTGATTGTCTCACACAACCGCTACCTTCTTGAAAAGACCTGCACAACCCTGCTGGACCTCTATGGAGGAACTCTCAGAGAGTTCACAGGAAGGTACTCCGACTATAAAACGGATAGGCTTCGAGGGGCTCTTGTGGAACAGAATGCCTATGAAACCAGTCGAAAGATGCAGGATAAGCTGGTAAAACGGATAAAAGAACTCCAGAGCATAGCCATGAGCCAGTACAATCCTCCGGCCTCAGTCATGTCACAGCTGGCCGCGGCACAGAAAAAACTGGCCGATGAAAAACAGAAAAATCTTAAAAAACCACAACTGGAAGATGATCCTCTGAAACTGAACTTCGGAGATGAAAATACCCGCTCCCGTATTGCCCTGCAGGTTAAAGATTTCAATTGGAGTTTTGCAGACAGAATCCTCTTTAATAAGGCATCACTGGAAATAAACAGCCGGGAGAAGGTAGCTCTGGTAGGTGCCAATGGAAGCGGTAAGTCTACATTTTTGAATGTACTGCTGAATCAGGGTGATTGGGATAATAAGACCTTACGTCTTGGCCCCAGTCAGGTCATCGGCTTTTTGTCCCAGACCCCTGAGTTCAACAAAAATGCCCTGACAATTGAAGATGAAATCCGAAGTTGGGGCCCTCTGACAAAGGATGGAGCATTTAACATTGCCAGAAACTTCTCCTTCATCTATGAGGACCTTGAGAAGAGACTCGCCGTACTATCAGGAGGAGAGGTCAACCGCCTGCAGCTTGCCAGGCTGATGTATATGAAGACAAATTTCCTCATCCTGGACGAACCGACCAACCACATGGACATCCGCAGCCGTGAGATGATTGAGGAGGCTATCGGCAACTTCAGTGGTACGGTTCTGGTGGTTTCTCATGACCGTTATTTTCTTGATCAGCTGGTGGACAGGGTCATAGAGATTGATCAGGGTCAATTCAACTCCTATGAGGGTAACTTTTCTGAATATTTCAAAAACAAATATCCTGTCCTTCCGCGCCTGAGCGGCAAAATTAAAAGCAGAGGGAGGGAGAGAAAAACGGACAACCCTTCTGCCGATTTTAACAACAGGAATATGGAGAGACGGATTCAGGAAGCCGAGGATGAAAAAAGCAGGTTGGAAAGAGAACTGGAAAAGGCCTTTGCAGCCAAAGATCTCAAGAAGGGAAAAAAGATTGCAGGGGAACTGGATAAACTATCCTCAAGGCTCGAAAAAATGTACAGCCAATGGCTGAAATAGGTCTGGATGGAACTGGACGAACGGCTGGATAAAGAATACCTCCTGACGTTCGTCCCAAAACATGATTGATGCTGATTTACATCTTATTTATCAAATCCGGATATTTCTTCTCCAGCTCCTCAATCTTGGGTTTGTCCCAGTATTGAATGTAGGGATGATCCGGATTCAGTTTCATAAAATCCTGATGATAATCCTCGGCAGGATAAAAAGTATCCAGGGGGATAACTTCGGTTACTATTTTTGAGTTCAGCACTTTTGTTGACTCCAGCTCTTCAATCGCTTTCAAGGTAATCATCTTTTGATCTTCACTCGTATAAAAAACAACTGAGCGGTACTGGCTTCCCACATCAGGTCCCTGATAGTTCAGTTGAGTGGGGTCGTGGGCAACGGAAAAGAATACATCCAGCAATGTTTTGAAGCTGAGAATATCCGGATTATAAATAATCTCTACAGCTTCCGCATGTCCCGTCTTACCGGAGCCGATAGTGTAATAACTCGCCGTTTCCGCATCTCCTCCCGAATAGCCGGACATAACATCTTCTACACCTTTGAGGCTTTCAAAAACGGCCTCCACACCCCAGAAGCATCCTCCCGCAAAGACAGCGGTCTCAAAGCCTTCACGATTTTCCATCTCCCCGGGCACGGCATCCTTTTTATTATCCATCTCTTTATTTTCCATTTCATTCTGACCTGAAGCAGAGAGACTCATATTCAGCATGATCAGCAGCAGAATGGAAAAACCTGTCCTATACTTCAATTTCTTATGGTTCATAATTTACTCCTCATACATTTTCCTATTCAAAGAGAGAGAGATACTCTCCATACCCTTCTTCTTCCAATTGACTCACTGGAATAAAGCGGAGTGATGCCGAATTGATGCAGTACCTCAGTCCTGTGGGTGCGGGTCCATCCGAGAATACATGTCCCAGATGGGAATCAGCATACAGGCTTCTGACTTCTGATCGGACATAACCCAGTTTCCTGTCGTTTACAGTTGTAATATTCCCCGGTTCAAGGGGCCTGGTAAAACTGGGCCAACCGGTTCTGGAATCATATTTATCAGTAGAAGAGAAAAGGGGTTCTCCCGAAACAATATCTACATAAATCCCCTGCTCGTGATTGTCCCAGTACATATTATTGAAAGATGATTCTGTCCCCTCCTCCTGGGTTACCCGATACTCCAGGGCTGAAAGATTCTTTTTGAGAATCTCGTCAGAGGGTTTGACATACATTCCCCCCTCAGACATAGGAGGCAGCACAGCCTCGGAAACAGTCCTATCTTCTTCCATCATCATCTCTTCGTTGTTACCGCTGGCCACAACTGCGATACTGGTAAAGGCAATGATGCCTAATACTGTAAATACTATTTTTTTCATAATGACACTCCTCAAATAACTCAACCGAAAGTAAAGGCAAATAATTTCACCTTTCCTTGTATATTTAACCGGAGTCTATGGGGACCCGATTCCTGCAGGGACAGAAGATGGTACAGCCGGCTTTCCTTCATCAGAACCTGTCCATTTAAAACATCACTTGTATCCGAAACAGATTCACCATCCACCATCAGCTCAATCCGTGAAACGTCCCCCAGGGGTTCAATAACCAGGTAGACATCCTTGGCATGAAACTGAAGCTCCAGGGCTCCATCCTCAGCAGATGCAATATATTCCCTCTGGAAAGTCCAGGAACCATCGAGACTCCATTCTCCGTTTTTCAGATATCCCTCCAGGCTGTAATCTGCTTCACTGCCTTTTAAAAGCGCCCGATCCGACTGAAGTCCCCGGGTTCTTCCATAACCCAGATAGATTTCCGGAGTTTGAC
The DNA here is from genome assembly GCF_003346715.1 of Oceanispirochaeta sp. M1. NCBI lineage: Bacteria > Pseudomonadati > Spirochaetota > Spirochaetia > Spirochaetales > Spirochaetaceae > Oceanispirochaeta > Oceanispirochaeta sp. M1. Next base: position 64,269 of record NZ_QQPQ01000029.1, on the reverse strand, counting down.
TCTGGTAATCATAAATAACTGTCTCTTCAGCCTTGTCCCCTGCTATCCTGCCGGCTTCATCCAGAAGCTTTCGGATAACTTCTTCGGATTCTTCATAATGGCCTTCGCCGAATTGGAAATAACGTATACTGCCCTCTGCATCTATAAAGAAATGGGCAGGCCAGTAACGATTCTGATAGGCACGCCATTGGAGGAAATCATTGTCCAGCACGACAGGCCAGCTGACATTCAGATCTTTCATGGCCTTTGTTACATTTTTGGGATTTGCTTCAAAGGCGAATTCCGGGGAATGTACTCCTATAATGACCAGTCCCTCGTCTTTATAGGCATCATGCCAGGCTTTGAGATGAGGGAGAGTTCTGACACAATTCACACAGCTGTAGGTCCAGAAGTCTATAAGCACGACTTTGCCTCTCAGATCTTCCATAGAGAGAGCCTTGTTTCCCGGGGTATTAAACCAGGGACCTTCTGTAATAATTTCCGGAGCCATACCATAATCACCGAGTTTCGAATTCTTCGGTTCATCATCCCAGCTGAACTGATTCTCTCCGGACTTCTGAGTTTCAGGACTTTTGCTCCGTTTATCCAGAAGGGATTTGACTGCCTGTGTATTTTCAAAGGCAGTCAAACCGCTGCCGTATTCAGGAAAGAGTCTCAATACGGCTCCCTGGAACTGACGGTCCAGACCAAAGCCGATGGACAATCCGACCAGTATCATCAGAATGCCGAAGACTCTCTGAATCTTCTCTGGATTTTTTGATAAGGCTGGGAAACGTTTTATCACTTTACGTCCCCCCATCATGATAATGAACATGGGGATGGATGTGCCCAGGGAATAGGCCAGGATAATGAGAACAGAACCTCCGTCAACACTCTGTGTAATGGCCAGGCTTATAACAGATGCCATGATAGGCCCTACACAGGGGGTCCAGACCAGTCCCAGGCTGACACCCGCCAGAAAACCGCCGGTAAAACCTGTTGAAGTAGTTCTGCCAGTTCCGCGGCTGGTCATTCGGGAGGCAATAAGCTCAAACTGATTTCTCAGCCGGGGTACTATCATGACGACACCGAATAAAACCAGTAGAATAACCGCAGAGATCCGCAGAGAGTCCGGAGGGATATTCAGAAAACGGACAAGACTGGACAGCATCAGTGTAAAGGCGGAAAAACTGGCTACAAATCCAATAATGACACCCCATGGTCTCCTCTTTCCGCCAATGCTTCCGGACAGGACAATGGGAAGTACAGGGAGGATGCAGGGGGAAAGTATTGTCACAATACCCGATAGAAAAGCAAAAAAGAGGAGAATGGTCATACTAGTTCATCTCCATTCTAACAACATTGTCCAGAATCTCGTCTACATCACCGCCGCTCCATTTACTGAGCTCTTTCCCCTGACTGTCAATTTGAACAAATGTATGCTGATAGGTAACGCCATATTTTCGCTTTTCACGTTTCGAGCTGTCATAGTCAACAACAAAAACTGTAATATCACCTAATTCGTCTTTACGGGATTCCAGGTTCCTCATTGAATCCTTGCATGTGGGACACCAGCCGGCATGAAAGAAGAGAACAACCGGACCCTTTTTAGCCTGCATCTGTGCATCTTCAAGATTTACAAATGAATCGATGGAACCGGAACTCATCATCATTTCCTGAGAAGAGAGAGTAAAAGTAAATAAAACTGTAAATATAAATAAAGCTGTAATAGTTTTCATATTAGCCTCCGCTTACAAGCTAATATGAAAAGATCACAAAACTGTCACGAAATGAGAAACAATGAATAAACTATGGCTTACCTAACTATATTGGAAGTACTATTCGAAATACCGCCCCCGAATCCGGGGGACTTTCGGCCTCAATGACTCCTCCATGGAGCTCAATAATTTCTTTGACAATAGCAAGTCCCAGGCCTGTACCCGCGGTTCTCCGATCACGGCTTTTATCGGCCCGGTAAAAGCGTTCAAAAATATGAGGGAGATCCTCAGCCAGTATACCTGGTCCCGTGTCATTCAGCTTAATCTGCAATTCATGACCACTCACTGTGATGTTGATCCGGATCTGTCCCCCTTCGGGTGTGTGGGAGAGGGCATTTTCCAGGAGATTGGTCAGAACCCGTTCCATCATGCCTATATCTCCCTCAAATATCGGGACATCATCCTCATGCTCCATGATCAGGGAAATATTCAAAGATTCCGATTGGGGTTTGAGTTTTAACAGGACATCCTGTACCAGTTCTGCCATATGAAAGGGTTCTCTCCCCGGCAGAACCTGCCGGGACTCCAGTTTGGCAAGATCAAAGAGTTCTTCCACCAGCTTTTGGAAACTGAATACATTTTTAAGAAGGATCTCCATGAAGTCACTCCGTTCCTGTTCAGAAAGAGTCTTGTCCTTTAGAATCATAGTTTCCAGATGCCCCCGGATAGAGGTGAGAGGACTGCGCAGATCATGAGAGATATTGGCAATGAGGTCTGAGCGCTGCTGCTCTGCCGCATGCAGTTTTTCAACACCATTTTCAATAGAGGCCGCCATATCATTAAAGGCCCGCCCCAGAACCCCCAGCTCATCCTGCCCCTGCAAATCGAGTCTGTAATCATACTGCCCCTGTTCGAAGGCACGAACAGCCGTACTGAGATTCCTGAGACGCCGTGTCAGAATAAAGAAAAGGGAGAGCCCCGCAAGCACCGTCGCCATGACGGCGAAAAAGAATGTACTCAAACCGGATTGCAGGTAGTAACTGCTTTGCAGCATTTCCAGGGAACGGTCATAACTCTGGCCTCTTAATATGACATAAACAAATCCTGTATCCCTGCCCATCTTCAGAGGAGCCGCGGAAAATGGTTTGGATTTAGCCTCTGTTCTTGGATCGTCGCCCAGAACAGCATTCCGGCCGTCACTGGCAATAAAGCTGTTCAGAGGAGTCAGATCAATATACCGGCGGAGAAGAGACTCTGCGGGGTGAGTGAAATAGGCTAGAATCAGGCCGTCTCCACTGAGGAGATAGATCTCGACATTAGGATTCAAAACCATCATGTAATGAATGGCCTCTTTGATTTCTTCAAGAAAAAATCCCTCTTCCACCAGGGGCTGAAGCTCCAGGGCAATACTACCGGCATACTCTCTGTTCAGAAGCTGTTCAACCTCATCAAAGAGGTGTTCAGCTGCCGAAAATGCAATAACCAGAGTTCCTACTCCCAATATGAGTATGAGCAGGAGAAATATCAGGGAAAGTCTGGCATAGAATGATTTAAAAATATTGATCATGATGAGTGCTCCGATAACTCCGCAAAACGGTATCCCACACCCCAGACAGTTTTCAGGTATCGGGGATGGGCGGGATCCTCTTCTATTTTATTACGGAGCCGGTTTATATGTGTATTGACAGTATGTTCATAGCCTTCAAATTGATAGCCCCATATTTTTTTGAGCAATTCACTCCGGCTGAAAGCCCGCCCGGGATTCCTTGCAAAGAGACCCAGCAATTCAAATTCTTTCACCGTGAGTTCCACAACTTCATTATTCAGGAGAACCTTCCGCATGATTGTATCAATTGAGAGGCTGCCGATCTCAATAAGAGTATCCTTGCTTTCCCGGGAGACATCCGGAGACAGGACTCTGGAGCGCCGCAGTAAGGCTTTGACACGGGCTCGAAGCTCTCTCACGCTGAAGGGTTTTGTCATATAATCATCCGCACCCAGTTCCAGCCCCAGAATCCGGTCTATCTCATCGGCACGGGCAGTCAACATCATGATGGGAATGACGGGATTCTGTTCACGGATACTTTTACAGACAGAAATTCCATCGAGCAGGGGGAGCATTATATCCAGAATGATGAGATCATACTCCCCTTCAAGAGCCATTCTGAGCCCGGTCTTCCCGTCCACGACCTGCTCTGTCTGTAAACCGAGGTCTTCCAGGTTCATGGAGACAACAGCTGCGATTTCACGATCATCTTCTACGATGAGGACTTTATCCGTCTGAGCTTTCCCTTCCACATGGTCCATCCTTTTCCACTTACACTGTCTGGCTTGAATTATATGATCTGTCTATTAATAAATCCAAAAATGATATGATTTGAGTTCAAATACATTTTTCAGGATGCATATAATAAAGAACATTCCCGTTTTTTTGTTGTTTTCTGCACAGAAGAGATTTACAGTAAAAATAGATACTATTCTGTTTCTAAAAAGGAAAGGAAATATGATAAAACTGATCGGTGAGAATAATAAGGTAAACTACGGCTGCATCGATGATGCAATTGAGTGGAATTATGAAGATTTTATCCTGAGAGATTTCTTTAACAAAGAGATCAAAGGCGGGAAAAAGAAAAGAGCTTATCATCAGTTTAATTACATAGGCATCACTGCCGGTGAATATATGATCGGCTTTGCGATTGTTGATCTGGGTTCCATTAAGAATGTTTTCGGCTTTCTTTATAAACAGGGAGAAGGCCTGCTGTTTGAATCTGATGATAAGGCACTGGGCGGATCTGGAAAAATGGACTTCCCCCGGAACCCTGATGCATATGTTGCCAAATTCCAATCTGGTAAAACCTCTATACGTATTGAAAAGAGTCATGAGAAAGGTGTTCTCAATTTCAACTGTAACTTCAAGGGCCGTCTCAAAGTTAAGGGCAGCTGTCCCTACTCTATGAAAAAAAATAATCCTCTGAGAGTACTCAATCCCAGCGATCCGAACCGATTTACTTTTACTGAAAAGTGCTCACCTCTGAGACCCAACCAGTTTCAACTTTCATTGGATGGAAAAAAACTGGACTTTGATTCAAATGCGGTTACAGCTATTTATGACTGGACCGGTGGATATCTCAGAAGAGAAACAAACTGGTACTGGACTGCCTTCGGAGCCGTTCTACCTAATAGAACGACCATCGGAGCCAATCTGGCAGCCTTTGTGAATGAAACATACTTCTCTGAAAATGCTTTCTGGATTAACAATAAAAGATCTAGAATTTCACGAGTGATCTACGACTTTGATGTTATTGATCCATACCAGAGCTGGCATGTCTATGATGAAGCGGGAACAATTGATCTGACCTTCACTCCCGAGGGAGAGAGAAATGACAAGATCAATGCGGGACCTCTGGTAAAAACCGTCTTCCGTCAGTTTGTGGGAACCTTTGAAGGATACTTTCATCCTGAGGGCGGTAATAAAGTTGAGTTTAAGGATGTGAAAGGGTTCTGCGAGACCCACAGGGCCATCTGGTAATCTTATCCTTCGGGGATAACCAGTACGGGACAACTGGCTTTATGGATCAATTTCTTTACGAAATCTCCTAAAAGCCGGTTGATCATATTGGCTCCGGAACCCCTTCCGATCACTATCAGATCAATATCTTCATTGCGGGAAATATCAAGGATCTCTTCACCCACATTACCTATAGCAGTACGGACAGAATGGGATATTCCTTCAGGGATTTTCTGCAGATAAGTCTCTTCAATTATTGTATCAATATCCTTCTGAGCCTTTTTATCCACATCATCCACTTCATAGATATAGGATTTCCAGAACTGTGCCTCAGGCTCAGGGATAACATGATAGATAATCAATTCGCTCCCTTCGTTCCCTTCGGCAATATTGAGTGCATAGTAAAAGGCAGTCTGAGCATCCGTATTGAAGTCAGTACAGAACAATATTTTTTTAAACAGATTCTTATGCGGCATTCATTTACTCCTTATACTAAGACTTATTCACCAGTCTGGGCAGAAACAGACAGAGATCCGGAAGGGCAATAAGGATTACAGCCGCCAGAATAAGCATTCCCAGAAACGGCATGGAACCTTTAAAGATAACTGGCAGGGGTATGTCCCGTTCAATCCCGCTGACAACATAAACGTTAACACCCACAGGAGGAGTAATAACTCCCATCTGTGTGATAACAACAACAATGACTCCAAACCATATAGGATCAAATCCCAGCTGCTGTATGACAGGAAAAAAGATAGGAATGGTAAGAAGCATCAGGGCCAGGGCATCGATAAAGCATCCTGCAACCAGAAAGAAGAGGATAATAAGCATCATCACAACTTCACCGGGCAGCGGGAGAGATACAAATCCCTCTGCAACCACAAAGGGTATACGTGAAACAGCCAGAAACCGGCCAAAAATAGTAGCACCGGCTACAATAAAAAATACCATACTGGATGTTCTTACAGTCTCAAGAAGGATCTTCTTCAGTTTAACAAAGGACATCTCTTTCTGAACCAGGGCAATAACAAAGCTCCCTGCGGCGCCGATGGCTGCGGCTTCGATGGGTGTAAACAGTCCCAGAAACATCCCTCCCATGACAAGGAGAAACAGAAGTACAGTTTCAATAATGCCGTTCAGAGACTGGAAGCGCTCTTTCCAGCTGTGTTTTGGACCGGCAGGCCCGAGGGAAGGGTCTTTGCTGCTGCGGATATAGATATTCACACAAAAAAGTCCGACGATGAGGATCCCCGGCACAATACCTGCCAGAAACAGATCACCGATGGACTGTTCAGTCATCAGAGCGTATACGATAAAGACGACACTGGGGGGAATCAGCATCCCGAGAGAACCACCGGCAGCCACAGAGCCCGAAGCCAGGGAATCTGCATATCCGTAGCGCTTCATCTCAGGCAGAGCCACAGAGGCCATTGTTGCCGCTGTAGCCGGTCCTGAACCGCAGATGGCACCGAATCCGGCACAAGCTCCCACGGTAGCCATGGCCAGCCCGCCCTTGAGGTGTCCCAGCCAGACATAGGTGGTGTGAAAAAGGCGCTTGCTGATTCCCGCATGAAAGGAGACCTGCCCCATCATTACAAACAGAGGTATGACTGTGAGATTATAGGCTGAGAACGTTTCAAACAGTTCAGCAATAACCATGCTGAAGGCTGCCTGAGGGCTGATGATCAAAGCAAAGCCGAGTACACCTGATGCAATCATGGCAAAGGCAACGGGCATGCTGGTAAAAAGCAGTCCAAATAAAATAAGGGTTCCGATTATTCCGATTTGTACGGGGCTCATGGTTTGATGTACTCCTTACCGGGATGAATCAGATGAAAAACAAATACAATCATCATAAGAAAACAGTTCAGACTGATAACAAAGGGAATCCAGAATACGGGCATACCCAGATTTGGAAAGACTTCTCCACTCTGAAACAGTGATATTCCGTGGCTGAAGGTATGTACAGTAAGAAGTCCGAATATGATCAGTGCCGAGACTCTGAAAATGAAATCCAGAATAAAACGACCGGTTCTGCCGCACTTATGGTAGAAAAACTCGATGGCGATATGTCCCTTGCTTGCCGTAACATAGGGCAGAGCACAGGAAACCGCAATAACACCGAAGGCTCTGACAAGATCATAGGCCCCGGTGATTCCGACATTGAAGATTCTTAAAATAACATCCAGCACTGTGACTCCCATCATCAGGAGGATCGCTCCCCCTGCAATATAGGCCAGTGCCAGAATAAGACGGCTTATCCAGGAAAAAAACTTCATGATTATTTCAGCATCCCCCGTAGATCATTCAGGAAATCCTCACCGGGAAGTCCCTTCTCGGCTGCTGCCGCAGTATATTCTGCATAGACCGGAGCCATCGCATCTACGAGTGCCTTGTTATCAGAATCGCTGAGAGTTACAAAGCTTTTTCCAAGCTCCTTAACAAAGGCTTCGCCCTGTTTATCACTCTCATCCCAGGCAGCGCCCTGTTCATAGATCCATTCTTCACTGACTTCTGTCAGGATTTTCTGAAGATCTTCAGGAAGGGATGCCCATTTATCATTGTTCATGACGACAAACATGGTTGTTGTATAACCGATGGCCTTGGTATCCACCACATAGTCGATAACCTCACCCTGTTTCCATCCCTTGAGTGTCTCAATTGGACAGAATGTGGCATCCACAACACCTTTCTGAAGGGATTCATAGGTATCTCCCTGACTCATTGAGATAGGAGTTCCGCCCAGTGCCGTTACAATCTTTGCAGAAAGGCCGGTTGCTCTGATTTTCATTGAAGCTATATCTGAAGGAGAACTTACTTCCTTCCTGCTGGCAAGGACTCCCGGTCCGTGGGCATGCAGATAAAGGACATGCACATCAGAGAGTTCTTCAGGCTGATATTTTTTAACCATTTCATTGGCAATTTTAGTTGCAGTGACACCATCGGGATAACCGACGGGAAGATCGAGTCCCTCGAGCAGAGGAAAGCGTCCTCTGGAATAGGCGAATACACTCATACCCATATCGGCAACGCCGGTTACGACGGCTTCATAGGTCTGAGCGGCTTTGGAAAGTGTGCCTCCGGGGAATAGGGTAATCTGAATCTGACCATCAGTTCTGGACTCAACCTCTTTTGCCCAGGCTTCGGCAGTTTGAGCCTGCAGGTGGGTGGCTGGAAAGAATACAGCATAATTAAACTTGTACGTTTTCTTTTTTACAGTGCTTCCTGCACTTTCTTCCTTCTTGGTACAACCACTGAATAACAGCAGGCTTAAAATTAGAAGACTCAGAATCTTTTTCATACACTTCTCCAGAGGATTTTTCAATAATAACGAGTATTGATATGTAATCCGTATGCTTATTTAATTCTTGCTGACTTTATGAAGATAAAATCAACAAATCAAAGAATTAACACGGATTATAGCATCAAACAGAATAGAAAATGAACAGAATATCACATATAAGTTAAAAATATGTTCAGATTACAACTCTATTTCTTCGTAAAAACTTACAGGATAGGAGATTAACTGCCCATTCATTTATGATATACTGAATAGTGCTCCCATAAATGCAGGAATAGAAAAGCGGCTTAATTTATTATGATAAAAAGATATACATTATTTACAACGCTGACAGTCATCTCATTATTTGCCTATATAACTTTTCCTGCAAGCTCAATCCGTGGCATATCAATTATACTTCTGCTATTTGCACTTACCGGACTGATTAATGCAACTCCCATCTTCCACAAAGAAAGATTTTGTGATGAGGATGAAAATCCGGTTCTTATGGATGAAAAAGCTGCTGCTGTATCCATAAAAAAGGGAAATACTAAAGCTGTTCTGCTAATACACGGTTTTTCCAGCACTCCATGGCTCTTTCATAAGCATATCCCGCTTTTTGTTGCTGCAGGATACGATGTGCTGGCTCCTCGCCTGCCGGGACACGGTGTAAACAAGGAAACCTTTATAAAAAGCAGTTTCACACAGTATTACAGATATGTGGAAAAACTGCTTATAGAATCCCGTCCTCAGTATGAATCCTTTCATATTATAGGTGTCTCCATGGGGGGAGTACTGACCCTGAAACTGGCCGAACAGCATTCAATCGGTCCCTATGCCCCCAACTCTATTGTCACCCTGGCCACCCCGGTAAGGCTTACAGATCCCCGGCTGAGCCTGGTAAGAACAATGAGCTGGGTTATACCTATTTTCAAGCTGAAAACGAAGGATGGACTGTCCCGGGAAACTGACGGTGGAGAGAACTGGCTGGGTTATGAGGAACTCTGTCTTCCTCCTGCCTACTCCACCTTTATGGCAATGGTCCATGTTAAAAACAAACTGCAGAAAATTAGCCTGCCCCACCTTCTTATCCATGCCAGAGGTGATAAGAAGGTTCCCTTTGAAAACATCTGGAAGATTGGATCCTCCACTTCCTCTAAAAAGCAGGAGTTATGGACTCCCGATCTATCTGCCTGGGATCACAGCCGGCATGCGCTTTTCCTTTACGACAGTATAAGGGATGAGTTATTCACTAAAATCAGGACCTTTATCGATCTTCACGCCTGACTTTCTCTTGAACTGCGGCGTAAATAATTCCTTCAATACAGCCTATAAGGGCACCGAAGCCGGCACCATAGAGAAACCCTCCCGCAAATCCGGTAAACATGGCCTGAGTACCATTCATACTGGGATCATTGAAGCTGATAACTCCTGAGGATACTCCGATTCCCAGCATACTTGCAAAAGCCAGACCGTTTGAAACTCCTCCTGCCAGAGCTCCTGTCCAGGCACCCTTAAATGCACCACCCAGAATACTGTTATCTTTTTTGTATATGGATCTTGCAAGAAGATTACTGTGAAGAATGGAACCGCTCATCATAAAGGAGCTGCTGGTACCCACCATAAGCGTAGAGGCTCCAGGATGATTATTGAAATCAAGCCCTGTATAGGGTCCGAATGAATAAAAGGTAAGAACTCCCGCTCCGATTACTGAGCCTGTAATCAGTGCACCCGTTCTGAGTCCTGATTCTTTATATTCAGCCTTGTAATCATCACCCGGGTCCAGCCCGAAAAGAACCGTTCCTGATCCCAGTAAAATGAGAACTGACATCAGCAATAAAAACTGCCGCCGGAACATACTCTAATTATACACCCTGCCCCGGCGGAATGGAGCAGAATAAGCGGTTCAGGGTGAAACTTTTCAGCCCATATAGCGATTTTTCAGCAGATCCTTCATATATCTGTTTATCTGCCACTGATCGGCAATGGGTTTATTTTCATAGGGAGTATGAATCATATAGGGATAGGGACCGAATTCGCTGGTAATTGTAAGAGTCTCCCGGCCTGCCTCAGAAGCCTGACGGATCACTTCATCCCACCAGCCCAGATGTCGGTTCAGAGCCTCTTCCCATTCAGGGGCTGCAGGATCAGGGACCTGGGGACTCTCTGCGAATCCTACCCGTGCATGAATATGATCTGTTCGGGAAAGAGCCAGAGCAACCGCATCCTCCTGATCATGAAGAAGAGTTTCGGCAACATTACACCAATGACTTATATCGAGGGTCAGTCTCAGGGCTGGAAGTTTTTCCAGAAAAAGCCTTGTAATATGGGCGGCAAACATCATCTTTCCCCTATGGGTTTCATGAGTAATCTTGACTCCGCTCTCTTCAGCTACTGATGCAGCCAGAGCCAGGATTTCGAGGTTTTGTTCAAAACTGAACCAGTCCCGTCCCGTCTGAGAGCTGATAAATTCAGGCTCTGTTTTTAGAAGATTTCTCAGCCGCATCTTATATTCTGTCTTATGTTTTTCAAAATCAGGCTCAAAGGTCTCCCAATGCTGGGAAATGAGTTTAAGACCGGAATCTTTCAGAATACTGAGCTGAGAATCCCGTTCCTTTTCCACCAGAGAAAAAGGCATCTCCACCCCGTCATAGCCGGCATCTTTTGCATCCTGGCAGAATTCTTCAAAAGGCTGCTCTGCTCTTCCCCAGATGGGACAGTAAAACTCAACTTTCATATCAATATCCTTCAAATCACTTTTAATATGTCATTCAGTCATTTTTGCAGGAGCTGCAGTTTCAGGAAGAACAGGAATATAACACCACTGGGAATCTGCCCTCTGCTTTTTCATTAGATCTTTGATCTTTGCAATTCCACCGAAGTATCCCAGTACGGGCTCCGGAGTATCATGGGCAATGAGCTCATGAAGTTTTTTAAGATTATAGAAAGGGACGGCTGCAAACATATGGTGCTCAATATGATAATTCATGTTCCAGTAGAAGTAAGAGATCACAGGACCGAATACCATGGTATGACATGTAATTCTCCAGTCGGGTATGTCAGAAGCCATTCCAACATGCTGTGTCATCTCACAGGCTCTGTTTAGAAAGTCTGCAAAAAAATAACTGCTGGTGAAGGTAAAAATCAGCACCCACTGACCTGTCAGGATAAAAAGAGCTGCAAACAGGAGGTGCCCGATAATCTCAATCCGGGACCATTTGAACATATCTTTACGTTTTGGATCATCCTTATTTTCAAACAGAGGGTCCCAGAAAAAAGTATCCGGCATATCTTTGCCGAAAAAATAGCTGATATGACCTCTCATAATGAGATGAAACTTCTTGTAATCAAATGTAAACCAGCTCAGAAAATCAATAAAGCCGAAGGGAGCCGGAGAGAGGACAACTTCTTTGTCTCTTCCCTTAAATACAGTAAGGTGATGGTGTCTGGTATGGCTTTCTCTGAAATGAACCGGATTATTCCAGCTCAGAAAGGCAAACAGGTAATAGAAAAACTCATTAAGTGCTTTTGTCTTAAAGGGTGTTTTATGACTTAGTTCATGAATAGAGGAAGACATACCCAGAAATCCACTGAACATAGCATGGATATAACAGGCGATAATCATGAGTATCCACATTTTCATATTAAAGAAATAGACACTCACTGCTGTTGTAAAAAGGTAGATAAAAAGGAGGCTTAAACACTGGATCAGACCGGGAAGATCTCTTCTTTTTGTCAATGCTCTCAATTTATCCCTGTCTACTGCTGTTTTATAAAACTTTATGCGCTCTGCCATTTAATATGATTCTCCCGTTATATTAAGATTATTAATACTAACCTCCTTATATTTAAACAGTATAGGTAATAAATTACGAATAATTGTACTTATTCATTTTTACATTCTTTATCAATGATGAACTCCGGGTTGGTCTGTTTTTTGACAAAGGGAAGTAGAAAATATAGTATGTGAGTATGAAATCACTTCATATCGGAATCCCCCTATTGATGCTGTTCATCACTCTACCACTTGCAGGGGATGATGATACAACAGCTTCTATGGGAAGTTCTTACAGATACGAGTATCACCGAACCCTGGGCGTCCGTAATGAACTGTTTTTTCAGAGCGATTTCGATGTCAATGAATTCCTAAGTATGGGCAGCGGTTTTTCAACTGCCTTTCATGCCTTTCCTGAGAGATTGTATATTACTGCCTCTGTAGGAAATCTACCGTCATTTCTCAGTTATAATCTGACTGTTCTGATACGGGACTTTCCACAGTATGAAATAAGGGAGATATCCCTGTTTCCCACTATCGCTCTACTCAGCCGCTTTGTAGAAATTGAACTGGGAAGCAGTTTCCGCTGGACCAGTTATTCCGACAATGTATTTTCAGCGCATATCCTCTATCGCCTCCAGCTGAATATCCTGAACATAAAACACTGGGAGCTTTACTACAAAATGGCTAATTTCGATTTATTCAGGGCAGATAATGTAACAACTCTGTATCACACCCTGGGTAATAGATTTCCTATAAATGAGAACTGGATGATCACTGCAGATTTCGGACTCCATGATGCCGGTCAGGCCGCTTTCAGCTCATACCTCACAGCTTTTTTCGCTGAAATAGGCATCAGGGTATTTTTATGATGATTAAGATGAAGTTGGCACTGCTCATTTCCCTGATTCTCTGTTTATCGGGCTGCTCCATGGGAGTCGATTTTCTGGGGTTCTTCTCAAGTGAATCAAGTCCTGATGAACGTTTTGCTGAGAGCGGCTCCCTCCCCTATCATTCTGAAGAATACAGACAGAATTCATTGTCACTGAAGGACGCCCCGGCATCCTACAGTTTCACTGTGATATCAGATGTTCATATAGATGGATCTGCTGACAGCAGGTTGAGAGATTTTATACAAAGGGAGATCGCCCCTCCTTCAGGAAACAGTGACTTATTCATACTGGATTGCGGAGACAGTACTCAAAGCGGTACTTCAGAGCAGATTCAGAATTACAAAAACTCATTGGACAGCTCAGGACTTCCCTGGTTCCAGTCCATCGGTAATCATGATCTCTATTTTAAAGGCTGGAATAACTACAGGAATATACTGGGACGAACGGTATATACCTTTTCTGTGGGAAACAGAGGCGCTGAGGGATCCCTTCTGGCAATCAGCCTGGATTCGGGAAACAGCACTCTGGGTGGCAGACAGATGAAATGGCTGGAAGAGACACTGGCAGAAGAAGCCGAAAACTGGGACCATATTGTTGTTTTTACCCATTCGAACTTCTTTTCCACCGGAATCAATACGGTGGTGCAGTTCTCCTCTCCTGAAGAGATCTATAAACTGATGAATCTCTTTTCTGAAAATGGTGTAGATATAGTTTTTACAGGACATAATCATCATTGGGATTCAAGAGAGATCAAGGGTGTACAGTATATAATTCTGGAACCTCTGGTTCACAGCTCTACATCCTATCTAAGGGTATTGGTAAATGCGGGAACTATCGACTATGAGAAGCTCAGTATCCAGGTAGAATAGTCTGCTGTAATCCTGAAAAAATATACCTGTTATATTCAATTCTGATTTTCTTCACTCCCTCACTCAGGGTATACTGTGGACAATAAGAGCATCTGGAGAAAATATGACGAATAAAAGATTAACCGCTATGGGTCTTTTAATCTTATTCACAGCAGCCTTGTCTGCTCAGGAAATTGTGAATCTAAATGTTGAAGACAGTGTCAAATCAGCCCTGGAGCAGAATAAAAACTTTCAGATAACAGGCCTTCAGACTGAATCTTCCCAAAAAAGTTATGACAACAGATGGAATTCTCTGATACCGGGAATCAGTGCCTCCACAGGGCTGGCATACAGAGATACTGCAATCTCCAATTTAACAAACTCCTCAGTCATCGATTCAGGAAGCCCGCTGACATTCAATGCGGGACTCTCCTTATCTCTTCCTCTGAATACCGGACTGATCTATAAGATGGAACAGACCAGAATTGATTTTGAATCAAGCAGGATTTCTTACGAAACAGCTCAGAAACAACTGATCCGTGATGTAGAAAAAGAGTTCTATTACCTTCTGGCGATCAGAACCAATCTTGATATTATGGAAAAAAATCAGGAATTAGCGGAAAAACGCTACAGGCAGACTCTGGAAAACTATAAAAACGGATTTGCTTCGGAGCTGCGGGTATTACAGGCTCAGGTCTCTGCAGCCGATTATAAGCCCGAACTCAGCCAGTCCCGTAGTGACTATGATACCAGGCAACGAAGCTTTCTGATCCTTCTGGGAATGGACCCCGAAAGTAGTGTTGAACTCACAGGAAATCTGGAACAGGCTGCAGTCCGGCTTGATTCTTCTGAACTTATCAATAGATATATCGGCTCACGTCAGGATATTCAGGCACAGCAGAATAAGATTGAATCAATGGAAAACAGCAGAAAGAGTACAAGAGCTTCGGGATTCAGCCCCAATTTAACTCTCTCTGGAGGATGGAGTACCTCAGTGAATGATCCCTTTCTGAATGACGGATGGCTTCCTGATACATGGTCCGATACGGCTAATCTCGGGCTCAGCCTGCGTATTCCTCTGGATGGATACATTCCCGGCTCAGCTCAGAAGACAGCAGTCAGTCAGACACAGGACCGCATTGATCAGGCAAAAATAAGCCTGTCGGCAATGATGGACAGTGCTAGAACTGAGATTCTGAACCTGACACAGAATCTTATGACCTCCCAGGAAAAGATAGAACTTGCCGGTCTGAATGTGATTCTGGCACAAAAATCCTATGAGATGACCGAGGAAAGTTATAACCAGGGAGTTATGGAACGCCTTGAAGTGGAGGATGCACAGCAGAGTTATCTCAGTGCAATACAGCAGAAACTGAGCAGTCAATACCAGTATCTGTCCGGACTGATAGATTTAAAATATGCATTAAATCTGGATTCTATAGAAGAGATATTCTAATCAACAACAAGTGGAGGACAATATAATGGCTGACAAAAATAGGACTGATCGTCTAGTACAGATCATCCTGCTGCTTATGATTGCATCAGGAATCAGCGTAATGATCTTTTTAAATATATCAGCTGGAGATTCAGGAAAAGGGTCTTCGAAATCTTCAGCCTATGGTGGGGGACGACCCTCATCTGCTCAGGGGACTGAAAGGCCGTCCTCCACAGAAGGTCAGCGTCCTACAGAGAATCAGCGCCCGGCGAACAGCCAACGCCCTTCAGACTCTTCCGCCAGAAGTGAAAATGCAGTTGCAGTAGAGACCTACAAAGTCAAAATAACAGATGTAAATCAGTATATCAAGATAAACGGTGATGTGACTGTCGAGACTTCCGTAGAGATATATTCCGATACAAATGGAAAACTTGTTTCCCGGAAAATCAGCCTGGGAGACAGCATTGAGAAGGGAGAAATAATCGCCTCTGTGGACCCCTCTCTTCCGGGACAGAACTACAGTGCCAGCACCGTTCGCAGTACTATTTCCGGAACCGTTATTGAGCTCCCCTTACAGGTGGGAGACAAGGTCACAACTTCCAGCCCCATTGCCACCATCGGTGATCTTGATGATCTGGTAATTATGACTTACATCCCCGAACGGTTTGTATCAACCCTGAAGAAAGGACTGACTGCAAGCGTCACATTCGATGCCTTCCCGGGAGAGAATTTCAAGGCTGCAATTATAGAAATAAATCCTGTGATGGATGCCAATACAAGAACTCTTTCGGTAAAATTGAAACTGATGAAGAGAGACAGCCGTATTCGCCCCGGAATGTTCTCTACAATGAAACTGATAACCAGAGAGAGTCTGAATACTCTGGGCATCCCCAGCCAGGCGCTCTTCTCCTATTATGGTGATTCCGCTGTTTATGTCATTGACGAAAATGGACTGGCCCGGCGACGGATCGTCTCAACCGGGCTATCATCTGATGAACAGATTGAGATTCTTGATGGAATCAGAGAGGGAGAACTCGTAATAACCCAGGGGCAGAATAAACTGACCGATGGTACACAAGTGAGAACTGTGGACCTTGAGGCCAGACAATGAATATAACCGAGCTTGCCGTAAAACGTCCGGTCACAATTATTATTCTGACTGCACTCTTTGTCGGTCTTGCAATCTTTATGGTACCCGACCTTGCAGTAGATCTTTATCCCTCTGTTAGCCCTCCCTTTATTTCTATAAGAACCTCCTACACTGGAGCGGGTCCTCTTGAAGTTGAGGAGAGTGTCACAAGACTGCTTGAAAAACAGTTGTCCAATGTATCGGGTTTGAAAGAGCTGAACTCGACCTCCAGTGAGGGCAGAAGCAGTATCAGGCTGGAATTTGATTACAGCACCGACCTGGATGAAGCCACTACAGATGTACGGGATTCCCTTGAAAGAGTCACCAGAGCACTCCCCGACGGCGCAGACTCACCATCCATCTTCAAGTTTGATCTGTCCAGTCAGGCAATTATGACTCTTATTGTCCAGGGGAATGAACCTTCGGATAAGCTGAAATCCATTGCCGAAGATACAGTTCAGCCCCTTCTTGAAAGGCTGGAAGGTGTCTCATCTGCAGAAGTAAGGGGTGGAGATACAAAGCAGATCAAGGTTGATGTTTCACAAAGCCGTCTGGAAGCCTACAATCTCACCCTCTCTCAGATATCCTCGGCTCTATCCTCCCGGAATATTCAGTCGGGTGCCGGAACTGTATCAAAAGATGGACTGGAATACACTTTGCGGGTTGATGAGAAATACAGCAGTCTTGAGGAGATAAGAAGGACAGTTATAACAACTCTGAACTCCTCTGAAACATCAAAATCCATCAACCGCTCCCGAGTGGTTCGGCTGGAGGACATCGCAGATATTTACGAGACAAATAAGGATATACAATCCATTGTTTATGTAAACGGCAGCCCCTCTATATCTCTGTCTATCCAGAATGAGTCAGGAAGTAATACCGTTCAGGTTTCCGATCAGATCATAAAAGCCCTGCCGGAAATCAATCAACAATTACCTTCGGGCATAAAACTCTCTATCCTGTATGACAACACAACCATGATCAGAAATACCCTGGGACAGGTCTATAAGTCAGCCATTCAGGGGGCTATTTTGGCGATGCTGGTACTCTTCTTCTTTCTCCGAAATATAAAGAGTACCCTTATAATCGGACTCTCCATTCCCATTGCCCTTCTGGTAACCATGATGGGAATGTATTTCTTCGGTCTGACACTGAATATGATAAGCCTCACCGGATTAATACTGGGTCTTGGGATGATCGTGGACAATTCCATTGTTATCCTTGAAAATATCTACCGCTACAGAGAGAGGGGCGCAAAACTGGGTCCTGCCGCTATCCTCGGCTCAAGGGAGATGGTAACGGCGATTATGGCCTCTACAATGACAACCCTCTGTGTTTTTATCCCTCTGATTATATGGAAGGACAATCTGGAAATGATGGGACAGATGTTTGAAGATATGATCTTCACTGTAGTCCTCTCCCTGATTATCTCCCTGATCACAGCTGTCACTCTTGTACCGGCCCTGAGCAGTCACTTTCTTAAGCTTGACTCAAGAAAACAGAAACCTCTAAAAAACAGGTTTCTTCTCTTCCTGGATACGAAACTTGAAGACTTTCTGATCAGTGTAGAAAAGGGATACAGAAAGGCCCTCATCTTCGCCCTGAAAAACAGAGCTCTTATCCTGACTCTCGTAGTTGTTATACTGATTATCTCAGTCCAGCTCTTCACGACTCTGGGAATCAATCTGCAGCCCAGACCCAGAACGGATGACAGAGTATCAATCAACCTGACCATGCCCATGGGGACAACTCTTGAGAGAACAGAGATTTTTATCCAGGAGATGAGAAAAATCGTTGAAGAAGAGGTGGAAGGGTATGAAAACCTGATCCTCAACATCGGCTCCGGCAGCAGCAGCAATACGGGAAGAATTGAGATAAATCTGCCTGAACTTGGAAGCCAGATAGACACGCCCAGTGATATCCAGAATAAATTGAGACCTTACCTTAATCAGTTTCCCGAAGCGACGTTTTCCTTCTCCTCCGGCCGAAGGATGAGAAGCAGCTCTCCCGTGGACATCGAAATATATTCCAATGATCTGGATCTGGCCAGTGAAACGGCTCTGGAAATCAGGGACCTCCTGAAGGAAAACCTGCCTCAGGTAGAAGACCCGGCCTCCTCCATGGAAGACGGTGGGCCGGAATACCGTATACGCATAAATACAGATAGAGCCTCAGGACTGGGTCTCAGCAGTTCCACCATAGCCTCCACCATCAGGAATCTGGTAGACGGCAGAACTGCAACAACCTACTGGAAAGACGGTACAGAGCTGGATATTCATGTTCAGCTGAATGAAGATAACAGAACGACCCTGGGAGACCTTCAATCTCAGTATATACGGACAGCATCAGGAGACATGATAGCTCTGATGAACCTGGCAAGTCTTGAAGAGACTGTCGGCCCCAGAAGCATCAACAGAGAAAATGAGACAAGGGTCCTTCATGTAACTGCCGGCCTGGCTGACGGTGTTGCCGTGACTGAGATTCAGCCTGTAATTGAGGAGCTTCTCAAGACTCAATACGTTGTTCCTGAAGGTGTTGAGATCTCCTACGGAGGAGAATCCAGAGAGATTGAGCAGTTCAGTGCACCTTTTGTAATCATCATTGTTGTAGCCGTGATAATGGTATTTGCCGTAATGGCCAGTCTCTTTGAGTCCCTTGTTGATCCTTTGATTATCTTCTTCTCAATACCTCTGCTCCTGATCGGAGTTGTAGGTGTATATAAAATCTCAGGAGAAGCTTTCAGTATCTTTTCTGCTGTGGGTATCGTAGTCCTTGCGGGAATAGTCGTTAACAATGGAATTGTCCTTGTAGACTATACCAACCTGCTTCGCAGCCGGGGAGAGGAGCTGACTCAAGCTATTCTCAATGCGGGACAGAACCGTTTCAGACCGATCCTGATGACCAGCCTGACGACAATACTGGGTATGCTCCCCATGGGATTTTTTCCCGGGGAAGGTACAGAGTTTATCCGCCCCATCGGTCAGACCGTTGTGGGCGGTCTGGCTGTGAGTACGGTGATTACTCTCTTTGTAACACCCATAATGTACAGCCTGCTGAATGGACGGCGAACAAAGAAAAAGGCTCACAGGAATAAGAGAATGAAAAAGCTGATTATACCCTGATCCATCACTTTGATTTTGATAATATTGCAGTCAGGATCAGTCCCAGCCCCAGTCCGGCGAGCATACAACCTATAAAGGCAAAGACAGATGTTTGAAGAAAAAAGAATCCGATACCCAATCCCAGGAGCACCCCTCCTCCTGTAGCCCAGCTGCTTTTGTCTTCATTCTTCTTATCTGCATTCATATGATTCTCCTTCATACCTGTCATCTTCTAATAAAGAATAACAATTGGGACAGACATTGAATCATTATACAACACACAAAAAGGGGTGATCACATTATAAAAGGGTATCCTGCCAGGCGGCGGTCCTGTTCAACGCCACTGGAATATATGAGGATTGATTCATACCATGGAAGCTGCCCAGGAGGGCCTGTATTCTTTCTGTCATGGAATCCAATGCCTGCTTAATCAGAGACGGATCATATCCTGCGATCTCCAGATCCAGAGTCCATTCCAGGCTGGTTATTCTTCCCAGTATTTTTCCCAATTCGACTTTTTTCCTTTGAATCATATTGGGATTAATTGATAAATTTGTAATTTTCCTTAAACGATCTGCAATCTTTCCTGTGAGAGGGTGTGTATTGAGAGCTCTATAGAGATCAAATTCCTTCATTAAATTCATATGCTTGATGAATTGATCGGCCACCTGCTGGTATATGACATCATTGGAACCTTCAAAGATCTGAAAGGGGCGGCTGTCCACAACTGATCGTCCGGCAATGTGATTCAGCTTATACCCTTTCGCTCCCACAAGCTGCAACAGGGACTGGGAGGCATTCTGCATCATATCACTGAGAACCGTTTTATGAATATTGGCTTCCAGAGATCGACCCGACAGATCATTCTCAATGGAAGAAATTCCAGCGGAATGACGGCAGAATGCGGATGCGATGGTATAATCCGCCTGAAGGTCTGAAAGACGTTTCTGCACCTGATCATAAGAATTGAGGGCTTTACCGCTGACAAATCGTTCCTGAGTATGTTTGACAGCCTCATCCAGCATACGGTGAATAAAACCGGAAGCCATCCCTGGAAATCTCATGCGGCTTCGATGAAGAAGATCCTGCATCAATCGTATACCTGATTTAACCGGTACCAGCCTGTGATGGGAAGGTACTTCCACATCCACTTGATTCAAGGCATAGGGGATCATATAGAGACCCAGGTTTGAAAATTCCTCGACAGGCTTCACATACTGCCGTGGATCTGATGTATCACATATAAAAAAATCAATATCCCGCTTGAGCTCTGTACCTGATTTCTTTTCCCGGGCTGTCATTAACCAGTAATCGGCCCTGCCGCTCAGGCCGGCCCAGTGTTTCTGCCCTTCAATGGTATAACCCCTGTCACTCTTCTGCCAGCTGGTCTTCATGGCAAGAGCATCCGTGCCGTGATCCGGCTCAGTAATCATCAATCCACCCAGAGAATGATTTTCAATGAATTTTTTGAATGTTTCTTCTTTTGCAGTCTCATGCCCATATTTGGCTAATGGCTCCAGAAAAAGGGCACCATTGATTCCGAGAATAAGAGATAGGGGGAGTGATTCATAGGATGTACACTCCAGGAGGCTCAGAATTTCAGAAGGATGACTCCCTCGCCCTCCAAAACTCTCGGGGATTGAAACTGATGAGGGAGAAAGAGTGGAAATTTGATCCATAATGGAGGAAGGAATTCCTCTCTTATGATCTGTATTATCCTGAAAGGACTGGTCTTGAAACAGCTGTTTCAGACTTTTCTGATATCCCTTGAGATAGTCATTAAAATTTTCTGGCATAATCTGTGAACTCCATATATAATACCTTTTAACTATTATATTAATAACACTATAGCTACTTATGTTAGGAATGTCTAATGAAAATCTGATTATCCATACAGAAATGAATTCTTTTGGGGCCTGTCAGTATTCTGATTTTAATTTAAAAAATATTTTGAGAATTCTAATCTCATCAATTAAAATCTTTGAATTTTCGAATATATAAGATTAAGGAAATGATTATTACGAATAACGAATGTTTTATAATAATAAACTATGTTTCATGCATTCACCTACTCCTCTGACTGCTTGATCAATACAGGGAAATACTCTAAGAAATATGATCAATTCCTATTGTAATCTCTATGAAGGAGCCTTCTTTTGGAACTTTTCTCATCTCTTATATCCAGGATCAACAGCTTTGCCTGGGGTCCTGTTATGATCATTTTTCTTGTAGGTACAGGGATTCTACTCTCTGTGGGAACCAGATTTGTTCAATTCAGAAAACTGGGAAAGGCCTTTCGCCTTCTCTTCTCAAAGGATCATGCAGGCACAGGTGATATAACACCTTTTCAGGCCCTCATGACATCCCTGTCAGCCACAATCGGAACCGGAAATATTGCCGGTGTAGCAACAGCCATAGCCCTGGGTGGTCCCGGAGCCGTATTTTGGATGTGGATGACCGCGGCCTTCGGTGGTGCCACAAAATTCGGTGAAGCTGTTCTGGCTATTAAATACAGGGAAACCAATGACAAAGGCGAACAGTCCGGCGGTCCCATGTACTATATCAAAAACGGTATGAAAGACAAATTCGGCGGAAACTGGGGATGGCTTGGCTGGCTATTTGCCTTCTTCGGTGTATTTGCCTCCTTCGGAATCGGAAGCATGGTTCAGTCCAACTCTGTTGCGGCTGCTCTGAATACTGGATTCGACATTCCTCCCCTCTGGACAGGGATTATTCTGACCGTTCTCACAGCCCTTGTGATTGTGGGCGGAATTAAATCCATTGCAAAGGTGACTTCAAAGATAGTCCCACTTATGGCACTGTTTTTTGTAGCCGGTTCACTGGCTGTTCTTGTCGGCCAGGCATCCCGCATTCCCGCAGCTTTCTCCATGATTTTCTCAAATGCCTTTAACAGCAGTGCCGTCACTGGCGGGCTGGTGGGAACAGTCATCAGACTGGGTGTAGCCAGAGGCGTTTTCTCCAATGAAGCCGGTCTGGGAAGTGCTCCCATTGCCCATGCGGCATCCTCAAACAACAATCCCTATACACAGGGACTGATTGCATCTCTGGGATCATTTATTGATACCCTTATTATCTGTACCATGACCGCGCTGGTAATTCTTGTCTCAGGACTGGTAAGCATTGGCGCAGACGGCATGATGACGGTTGTAGACGGTCTGAACGGAGCCGCTCTGACAACAAGAGCCTTTGATGCATCACTGCCGGGCATCGGAAAATACCTTGTATCTCTCGGCCTGATCTTCTTTGCCTTCTCAACGATTCTGGGATGGTACTACTATGGCTCCAAATGTCTCGAATACATAGCAGGGACAAAATCTATTGTCGTGTATAAAGTTTTATTTCTGGCCTCAGCCCTTGTGGGAACGGTACTAAAAATCGGGATTGTCTGGGATCTGTCGGACACATTCAACGGTCTGATGGCCCTTCCCAACCTGATAGCTTTGATTGCCCTCAGTACGATTATCTTTCAGACAGCAAACGATGCAAAAGAAGATGTAATGTCCGGTTCAACAGGACAGCCTGTTTCAGTCCTGTAAGGGTATGAATATCAGGATTTCCCCTCAGCCCTGCTATATTTTCACTATACTGAATGGGAGAGGATATTCTGAATGAACAAAAACTTTCATCTCATCATAAATCCCGGCCGCTATCCCTGGTTTGCAAAAGAACTGAAAAAGTTGATGCGCTATGTTCATGGCGGAACTATCGTAGAAAGTAAAAGCCCCGAGCATTTTGAGGAACTGATTCGTCAATTCATAGCCTCGGATAACTCTTATCTTCTGATCTGGGGGGGAGACGGAACGGCAAACCTGGCTCTCAACTGTCTTATGAAGGAAACAGACCCGGAAAGAAGAAAACAGATAGCCGTTGGTTTCTTAAGAGGTGGCAGCGGCAACGGTATTCAGGACAGTTATGAGGTACCCAAGGGATTATCGGCTCAGGTTAAAACATATCTCATCAGCATGGCAGAGGAGCTGACACAAAAAGTAGATCTCTTGAAGATCAGTTATGATGATAAAGAAAGATATGGTCAGCTCTTCGGAACGGGTCTTGATGCAAAGATTCTTCAAGCCAGAAACATGAATAAAAGAATCCAGGGTGACAGGGCCCCCCACCCCGGCTTTATTCCCTATGTTATCCCCGCCGTAAAAATAATCTGGAATGAAACCAGACTGTTGGAGGAGCCCCAGTTTCTTGAGATGAAAGAGGGCCGCTTCGCCTTCAGGGGGACTAGAAGCAATGCTGAATTTCCCTTTAATAACTACCATATTAAAACATGGGCACCCCTTATCGAACTGGGCGTCCGCCCCTATTTCGGCTGGTACTACAAGATATGTCCGGATGTGGTGTGCAATGACGGACGCTTTGATGTTTACCTCTTCAATATAACGAGTCCCTTGAGTATACCCTTTCAGCTTTTTAATCTATGGAATGGTCTGTATCAGAGAATCAACCAATGGAATGCGAAACGGGGTTTACCCCTGATCGAACATTACAAAATAAAAGAGATGACCCTGAAGGGGATGCCCGGGAGAATGTTTCATATTGATGGCGAGCTGAAGGAGACAGAGGGAGATATCCGGATCGAAGTGGAACCCGAGGCTCTGAATTTTCTCGTTCCCCGGAGTTTTCATGAGAAATTCCATCCCATACACATGCTGAATCAGGATTGAGTTATCCGTAAATAAGATTGGTGGATATTTTCTTCATTTTCACAAAATACATACTTTCTTTATTGAAGAAAGTATGTTATTAATGGATTATGCTTAATCAAAAACTAATTGAAAAGAGCAGTATTGATCTGATCTTGAAGAATCAGAATCCCAGCGGGGCCTATATCACATCCCCCACATACCGGGAGTATCAGTACTGCTGGTTCCGTGATTCCAGCTTCATTGCCTATTCCATGCTTCTTAATGGAGAAGTGGATTCCTGCAAAGCCTATCTGGAGTGGGGAGACAGGGCCATATGTGCGCAGAGTCAATCCATCCTTAATCTGATAAAGAAGAAAGAGCAGAACCTTACCATTGAAGTCAAAGAACTCCTCCCCTCCAGATACATGCCTGACGGTACACCTCACAGTGATGATTGGCCGGGATCTCAGATTGACGGCTATGGTACCTGGTTATGGTGTCTGGGAGAGTATGCCTCCCGTACCGGTGATCACAGGGGAATAACCGGAATGGAGGAATCCATCCGTCTTATTGTGAAATATCTCAGTACTTTCTGGAATCAGCCCTGTTATGACTGCTGGGAAGAAAATCCCCTGGGGGTTCATCCATCCACCCTGGCCTGTGTGGCCGGTGGCTTGAAGAAAATCAATAACGTTCTGGCAGAAAAAGAGATCAATGATCTGGTGGAAAACATTCTTATGTTCATTATGGAATCAAGCAAACCAGTCGGGTGGATACCAAAAACGATTGGAAGCTCTGAAGTGGATTCCTCCATATTACTGATATCCACCCTCTTTCGGCTGCTGCCCATGGATAATCCTTTATATCTCTCGACAGTGACAAAAATTGAAGCGGATCTGGTCTCAGATGGAACAGGCGGCGTAAAGCGTTTTAAAACGGATAGCTACTATGGTGGTGGAGAATGGATTTTCTGCAGTGCTTTACTGGCACTTCATTACTTTTATACAGGAAAAAAGGAGAAGGCAATTGAGCTGCTGGATTGGATTGAACAGCAGTTTGATGAAAAAAACCTGCTTCCTGAACAAGTCTGTAATTCGGTCAATGATCCTTCCCGAATCTCCTACTGGGTGGAAAAATGGGGACCACAGCAATCCCCGGATTTATGGGCCCACAGCATGTATCTGATTCTTCGCAGGGAGGTAAGCTAAGCATGTATCTGGGATCAAAAAAAGATAAATATCTAACCATTGTTCTCTTCCTGGCACCCGCTGTCGGAATCTTCCTTATATTCAAACTGGCTCCGATTCTCATATCCGGATATCTGAGTCTCCTGGACTGGGATATTCTTCGACCCTTCAGTTCCGCAGAATTCATCGGATTTGAAAACTATCGGAACTGGATTCTCGGCGGAGAACTTTTTGTGATGTTGAAACACACCCTGACCTATATGATTCTTTACATACCCTGGATCATCGTCCTGGCTGTTCTGGAAGCATCGGTTCTGAATCAGGAGCTGGGTGGACTTAAGCTGTATAAAATATGCTTCTACCTGCCTGTAGTCAGCTCCTGGGTTGCGGGTGCCATCATATGGGGCTTTGTACTCAATGGAAAATACGGCTATTTGAACCAATGGCTTTCTCTCATAGGAATTGAAGGTCCCAACTGGCTGGAAGATCCATTCTGGGCCATGCCCGGAGTTGTCCTTGCCGCTCTGTGGAAGGATACGGGGTTTTATGCCCTCATCGTACTGTCGGCCCTGAAAAGTGTTGATAAAAACTACTATGAGGCTGCCACAGTAGATGGTGCAGGAGCATTCACTCAGTTTTTTAAAATCACCATCCCCCTGATTTCTCCCACTCTGTTTCTCCTGATCATATTCAATGTGATCTCCGGATTCCAGATTTTCGAACCCGTATTTATCATGACAGACGGCGGACCGGCCAATGCGACGACTGTGGTCGTGGAAAGAATTTACAGATATGCCTTCCGGATTTACAAGATGGGTTATGCCTCGGCCCTCACCTGGATTCTGTTCCTTTTGATCCTTTTTGTCACATTAATTCAATTCCGCTTTGAAAAGAAGGTTAACTATGATCGATAAAAGGAAAATCCAACGTATCATTTTCTATATAATACTGTCGATTATTGCATTTCTGGTGATAATCCCGTTTCTGTGGATGATTTCCGCCTCCTTCAAGAGCAACGAAGCAATACAGACCATTCCCATCCGCTGGATACCCGAAGAACCGACACTGGAGGGCTACAGAAGCATATTGGGATTAAGCAATGTGGACTTTCTTAAGGCCTTTTACAACAGCATTGCCTACTCCCTTCTGAGAACATCAGGACAGATTATCATCTGTTCAATGGCTGCATTTATTTTTGCCAAAGTACCTTTCAGGGGACGGAACATCCTGTTTCTTATGGTTCTGGCAACCATGATGATTCCCGGTACTGTTGTGATGATTCCCAACTACCTGATACTGAAAAATATGCATCTCCTTAATAGTTATACGGGTTTGATTCTCCCCTCTCTCCTGGAAGGACTGTATATCTTCATACTGCGGCAGTACATGATAGGAATTGACGATGCCTACCTGGAAGCAGCCATGATAGACGGTGCCTCTCTGCGCTTCAGTTTCAGGAAGATCATACTCCCTCTGTCCCGACCGGCCATTTTCACTCTGGTACTGTTTGGATTTATGGGCAGCTGGAATGACTATCTCTGGCCCCTTATTGTTCTTTCAAAAAAAACAAAATGGACTCTGCAGGTCGCCCTGGGGGTCATGAATACCCAGTTTGGAAATTCCTATCATATCATGATGGCGGGAGCCCTGATCTCAATAGTGCCCATAGTGATTGTCTATATATTTACTCAGAAGTTTGTAGAGGAAGGTGTGACACTGGGAGGTGTCAAAGGATAATTCGTTCATATCCGGCAATCATTGAAAGCCGGTAGAAATATTTTCAAAGGAGTTTATGATGAAGAATTTAAGTATTGTTTTTCTGTTACTGATGGTTCCCCTGGCCCTTTTTGCCACAGGTGCTCAGGATGAAAGCGGTCCCGTAACCCTTCGCTATGCCAGTTTTTCTGCAGGAGAGGATAATGCGGCCACTCAACAGGCTATGATTGATGCCTTCCAGGAGGCCAATCCCGGAATTATTATTGAGAATGAAATAACCGGGTACGGCGAACACTTCACTCAGCTCGTAACCAAAATTGCCTCGGGTGACGCGCCTGATACATTTGAGCTGAACATGGAAAACTTTCTGGCATACGCGATCCGGGGAGCCGTTAAACCTATCGATGATATTGCAGCCGATGCTGGAATAAACCTGAAGGAAACATACGCCGCCGGTGTCCTGGATGCCTGTAGTTATAATGGACAGACCTATGCGATTCCTCAGATGTTTTCCACAGTCCTTCTCATCTACAATAAAGATCTTTTTGATGCGGCCGGTGCATCCTACCCTCAAGAAGACTGGACATGGAAAGAGTCTCTGGAGGCATCAAAAAAGATAGCTGATCCGGAAAATGATATATGGGGAACCTTCAATCCTGTCCAGTTCTGGGAATTCTACAAGGTTACCCAACAGAACGGCGGTGGAGTGATGACTCCCGACGGCAGTAAATTCACCATCAACAGCCCCCAGAACCTGGAGACACTGCAATACATGGTGGACAGGATTCAGAAACATCACGTCATGCCCAGCGATACAGAATTAGCCGGTCGTGGAGACTGGGATCTCTTTGTCGATGGAAAACTTGCCATGATCAGCACAGGTGTATGGGCCTTCACAGATTTTGCCAATCGCTGTGAGTTCCCCTGGTCCGTTGAGGTCGAACCCGGAAACACAAAGAAGGCGACACACTTTTTTGCAAATGTGTCCTGTCTGTCCCGGGATACCACTAATGATATGGAAGCAGTGAAATTCCTTAACTTTATTGCCAGTGATCCCCTTTCTGTACAGATGCGCCTGGATGCCCAGTGGGAACTGCCTACAATAAAAGACGCCAGCCTGATGAAACAGTATCTCGCCATCACCCCCCCGGATAACAAAATAGCTGTTTTCAACTCACTTGAGTATGCTGTGAAGCCCCCCGCACTGGAACAGTTTCAAGAGCTGGTTGAGATTCTCAATCCCCGGCTGGAACAGGTCCGTCTTGGAATGCTGGAACCTAAAGAAGCCCTCGATGCTGCTCAGAAAGAAGCTGAAGCAAAAATCAAACTATAAAAAAAGGGACTGAATAAATACTATTCAGTCCCCTTGCTACAAGAGCAGGCAGGTTCCTTCAACACAGACCTGCCTGCCAGACAGTTTATACAATAGGAATCAATTATGGAATATCAGAATTTTTCTCTCCACCATATACCATCAGGGAATGAACAACCCTACTGCCAACAAACAATAGAGAGGCTTCCCCGCCGGCCGGTGGAAGGAGATCCGGTAGCCTTCTGCGCCATGAGCGATCCTGTAGATGCTGCAGAGCGTGTGACTCTGCTCTGGAGCAGAGATAATTGGAAGACAACACTCTATTCTGAAGCATCCTGCCTTGGGAACAGTGACAGTGTGGGAAACAGAGGCACAGACCGATATTGGACAGCCATGATTCCCGGCCAGAGCTCTGATGATGAGATTGTATACAAATTAGTAGCCAACTCGGGCCTGAGTCAGGTTTCAACAGAGGATTTTACTTTTACCCCCCTCCGAAAAATCCAGTATAAGACTCTCTCTTCCTGTGAGATTCATGAGGGCCATGTCTATCTGATATATGAGAGCGGTCTTGATGATTCGGAGAAGAACAGTCCTGAACTGCAAATCTGTTTAAGCTGCAGTGATGACGGGGCTTTCAGCTATTCCTTAGGTTTTGACAGGCAGAGGTCTACTGAAAAATCCTCCTTTATTATTGAAGATGAAAATGAAAATGACAGTATTTTTCTCTATAAATCCGGTGGATTCACCCTGAGTATTGAAAAAGAGAGGGGTGCCTTCAGAATTACTCATGATACAAGGGGCGGTGAGCTGTACTTCTCCGGAGAGGCGGAAGTTCTCCAGGATAAGAGTGGACTATGGGAAACAGAACTATTTTTCAAGGCACTCCCTGATGAGGGATTTTATGGAATGGGAGAACGTTACAACTGCCTGAACCAGAGAGGACAGGTTCTCTACAACCGTGTATATGAACAGTATACAAATCAACGCCTGAAAACCTATATGCCCATCCCCTTCCTCTTTACATCCCGTCAGTCGGGGATCTTTATTGATACGGAAAGAAATATACGCTTTGACCTCTGTTCTTTTTCCGAAAACAGATGGAGTTTCAGGGCTGAACAGGAAGGAGATGAACATTTGAGGGTTTCTGTCTTCCTTGGAAAACCGGCCCGGATGATACGGGATTTTACAGAGTTGACGGGAAAACCCGCCGCCCTGCCTGACTGGGCCTTCGGCCTCTGGATGAGCGCTAATGAATGGAACACCCAGAAAAGGGTGGAAGAGGTAGCCGCCAGGACAGAAGAGCTGGATATTCCCGTAAAAGTACTTGTAATAGAAGCATGGAGTGATGAAACCACCTTTTATATCTGGAATGGTGCGAACTATGCCCCCCGGGATCCCCGGAAGGCACCGGAGCTGAAGGACTTTGATTTTTCACAGAGTACATACTGGAAAGATCCCAAAAGAATGATTGAGAAACTTCACAGTCAGGGGATAAAGCTGGTTCTCTGGCAGATTCCGGTGGTCAAGGCTACGGATGATGAAAATCCACAGCACAGATTGGATGAGGAATACGTAAAATCCAATGGACTCTGCGCCATGGATGAACAAGGTGAGCCCTACAATGTTCGGCCGGGATGGTTCAAGGGAAGTCTTCTGGCTGATTTCACTAATCCTGAAACGGCTCCCTGGTGGATGTCCCGGCGGGAATACCTGCTGAAAGAGATGGGAGTCGACGGATTTAAAACCGATGGCGGGGAGCACCTCTGGGGAGAGGGAGTCTCTTTCTCCAACGGAAAGAAGGGAGATCAGATGATCAACTCCTACCCCGAAACCTATATCCGTGCCTACTCTGATTTTGTCCGCCGGGTAAAGGGAGATGACGGGCTGACTTTCAGCCGCTCAGGATATACGGGAATTCAATCTTCTCCCTGTCACTGGGCCGGAGATCAGAACTCCACATGGCTGGCCTATCGTTCCGCCTTTATGGCCATGATGAACAGCGGCCTTTCGGGTATTCCCTTTATCGGCTGGGATATTGGAGGCTTCAGCGGTGAGATCCCCACAGCCGAACTCTACCTCCGATCAGCCGCTGCCTCAGTATTCTGCCCCATCATGCAGTATCACACAGAAAATAACGAATGGCAGGAACCCTGCATCGACCGGACCCCCTGGAATATTGCCCAGCAGCAGAAGGCACCCGAAGTTATTCCCATATTCAGAAAATGGGCAAAACTGAGGGACAGACTGCTGCCCTATATTGTTTCGGAGGCTGCCTATTGTACCGAAACAGGAGAACCCCTGATCCGCCCCATGCTGATTGACTTCTGGGAGGATTCCCGGGCCAGAGAATTAACAGACCAGTTCCTCTTCGGACGGTCCCTCCTGGTTGCTCCGCAGTTTAGCGAGGGGGCTCTGGAACGGACAGTATATCTGCCGGAAGGCCTATGGACTGATGCCTGGAGTGAAGAAAAATACAGCGGTCCCTGTACCATCAACTGTGAGACTCCCCTTGACAGTCTGCCGCTGTTTGTCCGCAGTTCACCCTCTGATTTTCTCTCTCCCGGACTATTTGATAATCTGAAATAAAAAGAC
The DNA here is from genome assembly GCF_003346715.1 of Oceanispirochaeta sp. M1. NCBI lineage: Bacteria > Pseudomonadati > Spirochaetota > Spirochaetia > Spirochaetales > Spirochaetaceae > Oceanispirochaeta > Oceanispirochaeta sp. M1. The sequence continues at coordinate 33,138 of NZ_QQPQ01000029.1, read as the reverse complement.
TCTTCGAGGTATAACATGTACTTTCATAAATATGAACATCCTATGAATTTCTACTCTCCCCGGGAGGGGGAGCTGGAATACAACTGGAAATCACTGGGAGACAATGTCTACCATTATTGGGTGGAGGGTGCCCGCTGGGAGGGTAATCCGAGTCAGGCGGAATTCGACACCCTGGACTTCGGAAACAAAGAGTCATTCTGCCGAAGCGACCTGAGCACTGCAGGAGGATTCTCTCTGATTCCGGAAGAAAATGGGAGTCTCGAAACCCTCCCGGAGATGCCTTTCGGAGTCTGCGGAAGCAAATGGATACTTCGATTCCGTCTTAACAGCTGTGACCGGTTTTACGGCATGGGTGAGAAGAATAACGGATTTGAAAAAAGCCGTATCCGCAGCAAATTCTGGAACACCGATGTGTGGGCGGATTTCTCGGGAGATCAGATAGAAAATGGTATTACTGACCCCATGTACATATCCCTCCCCTATCTTCTTCTGAAAAGAGGGAAGTTCTGGTATGGGATTCAGGTAAATAATCCCTACCCCGTATTTATGAATACCGGAGCCGGTCAGGTCATAGAAGGTGTTCAGGAGACAAACGAGGGGGGCGGCGAATTTTATATCGGCTCCACAGACGGGGAACCGGATCTATTTATCATTGCAGGGATGAGCGCCGAAGATGTCACACAGCGGCTTTACAGACTTTGTGGAACCTCTCCCCTCCCTCCTCTCTGGTCTCTGGGTTATCAGCAGTCCCGCTGGGGCTATGCCTGTGACAGTGATCTGCTTGAGATTGATGAAAAGATGGAAGAACATGAGATCCCCTGTGACGGGATATGGATGGATATAGACTATCTGATCGGGTACCGTGTATTTACCATAGACAGGGAAAAATTTCCCGCTCTGGACCAGACTGTTAAGACTATCGCTTCCCACGGCAGGCGGGTGGTACCGATTCTTGATCCCGGAGTTAAGGCAGATCCTGAATATTCCGCCTGCAGGGAAGGCCTCGAACAGGGACTGTTCTGCCTGAATGAAGAAAACCGGCCTTATATAGGTTTTGTCTGGCCGGGAGCATCCTATTTCCCCGATTTTTCTCTCCCTGAAGTCCGCTCCTGGTGGGCTTCCAAAACACAGGAGATGGCAGATCTGGGATTCCCTGCCTTCTGGATCGATATGAATGATCCCAGTGCCGGTTCTGCCGAACTGGAGGGGATGCGATTTCAAAAGGGAACCCTGCCCCATGAGGCATTCCATAATCAGTACAGCGTAGCCATGCATAAGGCAACCTGGGACGGTCTGAAACAGAGCATGCCCGAGGAACGCCCCTTTGTTCTCAGCCGCAGCGGATTTATAGGCACAAACCGTTGGGGAGCCGTCTGGATGGGTGATAATATCTCCAACTGGCACCATTTGAGAAAGACAATAGAGATGGCTCTCAACCTATCACTATCGGGTATGGCCTTTTTTGGTGCCGATATCGGTGGTTTCGGGGGGGATGCTTCTGATGCCAACTTCATCGCCTGGCACAAAGCCTGTTTTCTCTTTCCCTTTTTCAGGAATCACTGTGCCGACGGACAGAAAAAACAGGAACCCTGGAATATGGGCCCCCTCGCCCTTGAGCTGAGCAGGACGTTTATCAGGGCCCGTTATGCACTCCTACCCTATATCTACAACCTCTTTATCACTCAGGAGCAGACGGGAGCCCCCCTTATCCGTCCTCTTCTTTATAACTATGAAGGTTTTGATTTGATAGATGATCAGTTTTTAGTGGGAGAATCTATCCTCCAGGCCCCTGTACTGCAGGACCTGTCAGAAGAGCCGCTGAATATCAGAACCCTTGTTCTTCCCGAAGGATACTGGCTGGATATCAATAGATCCCAATGGATTCCCGGTCCCTGTCAGCTTGACTGCCCGGTAGAAGAGGAGCAGACGCCCCTGTTTATCAGAGCCGGATCTATCCTCCCCGTCAAACGGGCCGGCAGAGCCGAAGGAGAGTTGAATGAAGTGGATCTCCTTATCTTCCCGGAACCAGATAATTGTACATCATCCTATACCTATCGCTACGACCGGGGAAACGGCTATGAATATAAGAATAAAGGTTTTGGAGAATTCAGAGTTCAGATATCCTCTCATGCCGGGAAAATGCAGGTGACTATTGATTCTATTAAAACGGGCTATGCCCCCTGCACTGTCCGTTTCGGTCTATATTCATCAATTAAGGAAATTATGATACAGACAGGAGGAGAGGAAGAAGTTTTGAAACTGGAAGATGAAAAGATTCCTTTCTGCGGAAGCATCATGGAGTTTCAATTTTCCAGAGAGATCGTTATTAATTAAGACAGGGAATAGTCCTTTATGAACGGAAATTACAACAGTGGATTTTCAGTCTCATAGAGGGGTGCACCAAAGAGATGATCAATCACAAGCAGGGCTGCACCGAGAAGGAAAAATCGGTTGCCCGGTTCGTCAAATAGAATCGGTGTATTATCCAGACCGGAGCGGGTAAACCAGTTTTCATCAAACTGATTTTGAATAGAGGGAAGAAAACTTTTCAACTCCTTAATCCCCTCTCCCCCAATGATTATCAGTTCCGGATTACATGTCATTGCCAGGTTTATCAGCGCAGAGCCCAGATATTTCCCGGCCTGCCGCATGACAACTCGGGCATCGGAATCTCCCTCTTCTGCCAGTTGTGCAATTTCTGAAATGTTAAAACTCCTGTCCGTCAGTTCCTTCATACGGGATACGATAGCAGGATAGGAGGCATAGGCCTCCAGACATCCCTTCTGACCGCAGTAACAGGGCTTTCCGTCGGTCTGAATAATCATATGTCCCAATTCACCAGCACCGCCCCTGTGACCTCTGTAGAGCCGGTTACGAATGAACAAGGCTCCACCGATTCCCTCTCCAATGGTCAGGCAGATAAAATTACTATGTCCCTTACCGCTACCCAGCCAATGTTGAGCCAGAGCATAACAATTCACATCATTATCGATAAAAACCGGAGTGTCTATATTCTTTTTCAGATCTTCAACCAGGGTCTCGTTTTCCCAACCCAGAAAGGTGGAGCTGAGAAGCTCCCCCCTATCCTGATTGATGATTCCCGACAAAGCTATACCGATACCGAGAAGAGATTTTTCTTTATCCCTTAGTTCATCAGAGATCTCAATAATTTTCTCTACTATCAATTTCAGAACCGAGGGATAATCCTGTCCATGATCATAGAGATACTCATGATAATCAATAATACTCGGTTTAAGATTCGTCAGGGCGATTTGAAGATGACTCTCTTCAATCTTAACACTGAGGATGTAACCCAGATTATTATTAAACAACATTTGTATGGGTCTGCGTCCACCTGATGAAATGCCTTCTCCAATATCAAAAAGCATATTCTGCCTGTAAAGTTCATCACAGATTTTGGATATGGTGGATAGATTGAGTTTGGTGATCCTGGCCACCTCTGTTCGGCTGACCGGACCATGCTCCCGGATGGTACTGAGCACAAGTATTTTATTTATATCTTTAATAAGAGCTTTGCTGCCCGGACGTTTATTTGCCATGATGAACTGATCATATCCCGATAATCAGTAAAAAATCAAACAGCCTATCCCATAAAACACAATTCTTATTCCTCATTAAATCGATAAGAGTGTGATAAAAGCAACTCATATTTCTGATCGATCTGTCGCCGATGGTACTGTTGCACTCAGCTCTGAAATCCTCTGCCCTAAGGCATCCGTCATGTCCACATCCAGAGAATCGAGGGCTTCTTTCAGCTGAGATATATTTCTGGCTCCCATGATGGGCGCAGTAACAGCAGGATGGCTCCCGGCCCAGGCCAGAGCAAGAGAAACGGGAGAGACCGTAAGTTCCCTGGCCAGAGATATGAAATCATCTACAATTACCTGATTATTCTTATCCCTGTAGCGGCTCTGATACGCGGTATTCGTCGTGAACCGCCCCTCACTCACAGGGCTTTTACCCGCATACTTCCCGCTCAGCAATCCACCGCCCAGGGGGCTGTAAGTTATGACTCCAAGACCTTCGGATTGAGCCATGGGAAAGATTTCCACTTCTGCCTGTCTTTTTAGCAGACTGTACATGGGCTGAATACATTTGAAGGAAGCCAGCCCTTCCCGGGCAGAAACTCCCAGGGCCTTCATGACCTGCCAGGCAGAATAATTACTGGCGGCAGGATATAGTATTTTCCCTTCCCGGACAAATTGATCCAGCACAGAAAGGGTTTCTTCAATGGGAGTGTTATCGTCAAAGCGATGCATGAAATATATATCAAGATAGTCTGTATTCAGACGTCTGAGGCTATCTTCCAGAGCCCGTCTCAAACTTTTACGTGAGGCCCCCCGGTTATTAATATCTTCTGACATGGAACCGCAGGCCTTACTGGTCAGAACAATCTCATTCCTGTGTCCCTTGATGCAACGGCCCAGAACCTCTTCCGCCCTGCCCTTCTGATATACATTGGCACAGTCAAAAAAGTTGACTCCCCTATCCCTGCATAGTTCATACATCTGAAGAGAGGTCTTTTCATCTGCATCTCCGGCAAAAGACATGGTTCCGAAACATAAACTGGAAACCTGAATTCCGGTTTTTCCCAGATAGGAATACTCCATTTGATTCTCCTTACAATTTATACAGATTCAAGATTCCGGCTTCTCGGGAGAAAACTCAGAACGGGGAGCCCCGCAGACCGGGCAGACCCAGTCCTCAGGGAGTTTTTCAAAGGGAATCCCCTCGGGGATATTCTGCTCCGGGTCCCCCTCGGAGGGATCATAAATATAACCGCAGGCATTACAGACCCAGATCACTGGAGACTCCTTTTTCTTATGGTTATGCCGAACACAGTTCTGAAATCATAACACATCAGCGATCTCCAAGGGCTATATATTTTCTATCAAGCTTCCCTTCAAAAAGGGCCTTGGGACGGAAAATCCTGTTATCCTGTCTCTGTTCCAGAATATGGGAGAGCCATCCTGAGGCTCTGGACATGGCAAAGATGGGAGTAAACAGAGAAGGGGGTATATCCAAAAGGGCATACACGGAGCCTGAGAAGAAATCTACATTGGGATAGATAGCCTTTTCCTTTGCATCCATCATTTCCCGGAACACAAGCTGAATCTCTTTAAGAATATTATAGTTTACATAGTTGTCTTTCTGCTGTGACAGTGTTTTCAAATAACCTTCCATAAGAACAGCCCGGGGGTCCATGGCCTTATATACCCGGTGTCCCATGCCCATAACCTTTCTTTTTGTCCGGTTGGCCTCTTCCAGAAAGGGACGCACATCTTTTACAGAGTCAATCTCCTTAAGCATATTCACAACCTTCTCATTGGCACCTCCATGGAGAGATCCATAGAGAGATCCGATGGCAGCGGAGATACTGCAGTAACAGGTGGACAGGGAAGAGGCCACAACCCGGGCCGTAAATGTCGAGGCATTCAGTCCGTGTTCCGCATGGAGGATCAGACATTTGTCCATGATATCCCCCTCTTCCTGTGAAGGAGCTTCTCCCCGGAGCATATACAGGAAGTTGGCCCCATGATTCAGATCATCCCGGGGTGGAATATATTCCTGTCCGTTTTTTATTCTGTAAAAGGCGGCGATGATGGTGGGAAGCTGTGCCACCTGATGCAGGGTCTGCCGGCAGTTACAGTAGGCTGAATGTTCTATCTTATGATCCACATAACCACTGAGAAAATTGATGGCCGACTGCAGCAGTTCCATGGGATGGGAGTCCCGGGGAAAGCTCTTGATCATATCCAGAATGGGAGGACTGATCCTACGGGAAGTTCTCATCTTAGTAGTGAAATCGTCAAGCTCTTCCTTATTGGGAAGATGACCATAAAGGAGAAGGTAGGCGGTTTCTTCATAGCTTGAGTACTTCTCCAGAACATCTATGGAATATCCATAGTAGTACAGTTTGCCCTCTTCACCATTGACCTTGCATATACTGCTCTTTGCGACAATAACACCTTCCAGACCTTTGTGTATGACTTCTTCTGACATCATCAAACTCCTTTTAAATTCTTTATGCTGGAATCCCGTGAAGATATCCGGAATTCGTTTTTTGCTAAAAATCGATCAGCATCCTCCTGGGATCTTCAATGCTGTTTTTCACAATATTCAGAAACCCGACGGCTTCCCGTCCGTCTACAATTCGATGATCGTAGGTCAGGGCAACAAACATCATGGGACGGATGACCACTTCATCATCCCGGACAACCGGCTTTTTCACGATGGAATGCATGCCCAGAATACCCGACTGGCCGGGAGAGGGGATGGGTGTGGAGAGAAGACTTCCGAATATGCCGCCGTTGGTAATGGTAAAGGTACCTCCCCTGAGTTCATCGGGTAACAGTTTCCGCTCATTGGCACGACGGGCAAAGGAAATAATCTGAGATTCTATTTCCACGAAGCTCAATCCGTCGGCCTGCCTCAGGACCGGTGTGATCAGCCCCTTGTCCGTGGAGACGGCAATACCGATATTGAGATGGTTCCTGAAAAGGAGATCCTCACCGTCAATGATGGCATTGATCTGGGGATACTCAGCCAGGGCAGAACAGACGGCTTTGACAAAGAAACTCATATACCCGAGTTTGACTCCCTTTTTCTTCAGAAAATCATCCTTATACAGGGTTCTGATCTCCATGACTGCCGACATATCCACCTCATTGAAGGTTGTCAGATGAGCCGACTGTTGTTTTGATTGAACAAGATTGGCGGCGATCTTCTGACGTATACGACTCATTTTTTTCCTGGTGAAGGCTTCAGGAGACGCGCCGGGGGAACTCTGCGGAGCCGGAGCTGCAGTGGGGGGGCTCTGAACAGCAGCTGGAGCAGGGGAAACAGATTCAGTCTCAGGGACTTGAACAGGCTGAAGTCCCTTGGATTTTATATGACTCAGAACATCCTCCCTGGTGACATGCCCTTTTTTGCCGCTGCCCTGTCCCTCAAAAGAACTCAGACCATAGCTGTGCAGCAGTTGACGGACAGAAGGTGAATAATGATCTTCCCCGGAAACGGCCCCGGACAGCATAGCTGTATCTTCAAGATGCCCTACGGTCTGACCGATCTCCACTTCCTCCCCCTCCATGATCAGGATTTTAAGGATTCCTGTTGCGGGTGACGGAATGGACAGTGTCGCCTTGTCTGTTTCCAGCTCCAGAACTTCTTCTCCCGCCTCGACGGAATCTCCATCCTGTTTGAGCCAGACGGCCAGATAACCTGTGCTCACAGATTCACCCATTTCCGGTATTTTCAATTCAGTCATTTGTTTTTCACCTCATCAAATGCATCCTGGAGCAAAGCTTCCAGCTCTTCCATATTCTTATTATGGGCTCCTGTGGAGGAGCTTGCCGAGGGCAGTCTTCCCACATAGGACCATTTTCGCCGTCCCAATTGATTCAGGGGCTCATGGACAAAAGACCAGCTGCCCTTGTTGCGTGGTTCTTCCTGAACCCAGCGCAGCTGCTTCACTGATCCATAATATTGAATGATCTCTTTCAGGCTCTCCGCCGGAAAGGGGTAGATCTGTTCCAGCCGAAGGATGGCAGCCTTTCTGCTTCCCAGTTCTTCCCGTCTTTCCAGAAGATCGTAATAGACTTTTCCTGAACACAGGAGGAGTATCTCAGCCCCTTTGTATTCATCCCGGTCATCAAGGACTGTCTGGAATTTCCCCTGCTCCAGATCCTTCAGATCAGAAACTGCTTTTTTATGGCGGAGAAGGCTTTTGGGGGTCATAAGAATCAGGGGTTTCCTGAAGGGCTGAATCATCTGCTTCCGGATCAGATGGAAATACTGTGCCGGTGTCGTCAGATTGCATACCTGCATATTATCCTCGGCGCAGAGACTGAGATATCGTTCAAGGTAGGCATTGGAATGTTCGGGACCCTGACCTTCATAGCCATGGGGAAGGAGGAGAACCATTCCACTGGAACGGAACCATTTCTGCTCTCCTGAGCAGATAAACTGATCGATGATTGTCTGGGCACCATTGGCGAAATCACCAAACTGGGCTTCCCAGAGAACCAGAACTTTAGGCATAGCCAGGGAGTAACCGTATTCGAAACCCAGAACAGAAAATTCTGATAAGGGACTGTTATATACCGAGAAGACACCCATGGGTCCTGTGGATTCTTTTTCCAGATGTTTTAAAGGGACATAGGAGTCGGGGTTGTCTACAGAGACGTCCCACCAGCGGGCATGCCTCTGTGAAAAAGTTCCCCGTCCGCAATCCTCACCGGAGAGACGGACATGGTAACCATCGGCCAGGAGACTGCCGAATGCCAGGGACTCGGCGAAGGCCCAGTCGATGCCCTTTTTCTCATCCAGGGCTTTCCGTCTGTTTTTAACAAACCGCTGCAGTTTGGAATGAGCAGTAAAGCCTTCGGGAATATGGGTTAGAACCCCGGCAATGCGTCTCAGACGATCCGGTTTCACACCGGTATGGGGAAATTCAAAAAAATAGTCAAAGGTCATTCCCTTCCAGTCTCCCTTTCGGAAGGCATTATTCCACTGATAGTCGGCATAACCCTTTGCAAGCTCAAAATCAGCAGTTAATTCTGTGATATAGGATGTCTTGAAACTCTCCAGATCAGTCTTGCTTAAAATATTATTCTCTTTGAGGAATTCACCATAAATAAAGGTGACACTCTTATGCTGTTTAATAAGCTGATACATGATGGGATGAGTAAAAGATGGCTCATCGGCTTCATTATGCCCCAGTCGGCGGTAGCAGATGATATCCACAATGACATCGTAGCCGAATTTGTGCCGCCAGCGGACGGCCAGATCCATGGCCTTGATCACCGATTCAGGATCATCCCCGTTGGCATGAAAAATAGGAATGGGGAGAGACTTGGCGACATCCGTTGCAAAATAGGTGGACCTTGAATCACGGGAGGCCGTGGTGAATCCGATCTGGTTATTGATGATAATGTGTATGGTACCCCCTGTCCGGTATCCCTTCAACTGAGAGAGATTGAGGGTTTCATACACCACACCCTGTCCGGAAAAGGCGGCATCCCCGTGAATAAGTACGGGCATGACTTTTTTCCTGTTTTCATCCCCCCGTCTCCTCTGGATTCCTCTGGTTTTACCCTCAACCACCGGATTTACCGCTTCAAGATGGCTTGGATTGGAGACAAGGGAGATATGGAGACTTCGCCCTTCTTCATCAAAGAAATCACAGCTCTGTCCCATATGATATTTGACATCCCCGCTGCCGCCGTAGACATAGGGCTGATAATTGTTCTGAAACATGGCGAATATTTCCGCCGCGGGTTTACTGATGGCATTTACAAGAACATTCAACCGTCCCCGGTGAGCCATTCCGATGACAACTTCCCGGATACCCAGGCTGATTGATTTCTTAAACAGATACTTCAGAGCAGGAATAACGGCCTCTCCCCCTTCCAGGGAAAATCGTTTCTGCCCCACAAAACTGCTGTTTATGAATTTCTCAAATTCCTCTGCACGGATAAGGTCTTCCTGAATCTCTCTCTGCAATGAAGGATCTATGGAAACAGACTTATCAGGATTTTCCATATTGCTGATAAGCCAGTTCCGCATGGACTGATTCTGAATATGAAGGATCTCCGCTCCCAGAGTACCGCAGTAGGTCTCATCCATCCTCTTGACTATCTCAGCCAGGGGGACGGAATCTTCTTTAAAAAAACGTCCGGGATTAAACAATTGGTTCCTATCGGAAGAGTCCAGCCCGAACTGTTCGGGTTTCAAAGATTCCACACCGCCTTTCATGGTTAGAAAGAGATATTTCATCTCTTTGGTCATATAGGAACCCAGGGGATTCAGATGACCGTGAAGATAACCTCCATCCCGATAGGCCCATATCATGGCATTTAAACGGCTCTGCTTATCCGAGTCTCCAGAGCTGAGTACGGGAAGACCCCTTTCTGTGGGCAGGGATTCTTCCAGCCCTTCCAATAGTTCCGGAGCATGTTCAAGAAGAGATTCAAGATAGGCCAGATTGTCTATTGATAGTCCCATGTCTGCCATTGATTACTTTTCCTCTAGATCATTTTTTTCCTTAGAAGACCGGGGATCTCATCCGGTTTATCAGCTACATCCACACCAGCGGCTATAAATGCAGCCACCTTGGCCTCGGCCGTACCCTTCCCGCCGGAGATGATGGCACCCGCATGACCCATCCTCTTCCCTTTGGGAGCGGATCTTCCCGAAATAAAGGAAACAACAGGTTTTGTCATTTTTTCTTTAATATAGAGAGCCGCTTCCTCCTCCGCTTCCCCGCCGATTTCTCCAATCAGCACCACAGCCGTTGTATCAGTATCCGCTTCAAATCGCTCCAGAAGATCTACAAATCCGGAACCGACTATGGGGTCCCCCCCGATACCGATACAGCTGGACTGACCCATGCCAGCCAGTGTCAGTTCATTGACAACTTCATAGGTCAGAGTACCGCTTCGGGAAATTACACCGATTCCACCGGCTTTATGGATTCTCAGAGGCATAATACCTATCTTGCTTTTTCCGGGGGATATCAGACCGGGACAGTTGGGACCGATCAGTACAGAACCCTTTTTACGGGCTCTGTGGTAGAGCTCTGTCATCTCCTGCACGGGGACACCCTCGGTGATGCAGACAACCAGTGCTATTCCGGCATCAATGGCTTCACGGGCGGCTCCGGCTGCAAAAGGAGCGGGAACGAAGATGACAGAGGCATCTACTTCATGTTCTTTCAGACAGTCCTCAACGCTGTTGTAAACAGTTATCCCATCCATGGATTGACCGCCCTTTCCGGGAGTCACGCCGGCGACAATATTTGTCCCGTCCTGAACCATGGTCTTTGTATGAAAAGAACCGTCTCTTCCGGTTATGCCCTGTACGATGACTCTTGTATTTTCATCAAGGAGTATGCTCATTGATTTCCTCCATTCTCTTCCCGGGAATAGGCAAGTTTCACAACTTTATCAACTGATTCACTCAGGCCGTCATAGGCCTTGAGACCGGCTTCTTCCAGTAGAGCCCGGCCTTCATCCTGATTGGTTCCCACCAGTCTGATTACCAGGGGCAGATCCATTTTGATCTGTTCCCTGGCCATAAGAAGGCCTTTGGCAATATCATCACAGCGTGTAATACCTCCGAAAATATTTATAAGGATTGCACTGACAGATGGATTCCGGGTAATTATTTTTAATGCAGTGAGAACTTTGTTAGGATTGGAGCTCCCCCCAACATCCAGAAAATTGGCGGGTTCCCCTCCGGCCAGTTTGATGATATCCAGGGTAGCCATGGCCAGTCCGGCTCCATTGACGATGCAGCCTATCTCTCCATCAAGGGAGACAAAACTGAGTCCCGCATCACGGGCGTCCTTTTCGTCCTGACTGGATTCTTCAGGATTTTCCAGAGCCTGGATTTCGGGATGGGCAAAAAGGGCGTTATCATCAAAACTCATCTTGGCATCAATGGCCATAAGAGTATCATCATCCACAATGGAAAGGGGATTGATTTCGGTCAGGCTGCAGTCCTTGTCCAGAAAGAGCCGATAGAGTTTATCCAGAATATCACGGGCCTGTGCAATATGAGTTTCCCTTTCAAAGATTTCTTTTAATGCCGAATCATAAAGATCCGGGTCAGCACCATCCTCGGCAAAAAAATCGACTTTAAGAATCTCTTCGGGCGCATTAAGCGCCAGATCCTCGATATCCATCCCCCCGGCCTTGCTGAGCATAAGGGTAACAGCTTTGCTGTTCCGGTTCGTGATAAAACCCGCGTAGAATTCCTTCTTTATATCCGCGGCTTCTGTGAGGATGATCTTCTCAACAGGAAATCCTTTGATCGTCAGATTGAAGATCTCTTTACCGTAGCGGACGGCGTCATCCACGGTTTTGGCATACTTTACACCACCGGCTTTACCCCGCCCCCCGGAAAGTACCTGGGCTTTGACAATGGTCTCTCCCCCCAGTTCTACGGCAGCCTGTGCCAGCCCGGAAACTTCTGTGACAAGGCGGAAGGGTTTGATGGGTATCCCATAGGACTGAAACAGTTCTTTAGCCTGATATTCATGAATATTCATGGAGCTCTATTCTCCTTTTCTCTTTTTGATTTCCCTCTTGGTCATATTGATAAGTTTGGTAATTTTAATCCCTCTGGGGCAGACCCTTGTACATTCGAAGTGACTGTCACAGGCCCACACACCATTGGGCTGATCCAGTATTTCCAGACGGGTGTCCAGTCCCTTATCCCTACTGTCATAGATAAAACGGGACGCATGAACCAGAGCGGCAGGTCCCAGAAAGTCAGGATTTGTTTCCAGAATGGGGCAGGCAGAATAACAGGCACCGCAGTTGATGCATTTTGTAGCATCGTCTATGGCATCTCTCTGTATCTGGCTCTGAATATACTCACCCTTTTCCGGAGCCTCTTCAAGGGGTATAAGAAAAGGTGAGACTTTTTTAAAACGCTCCAGAAACTCACTCTGATCCACCATCAGATCTTTTTGAACAGTCATATGCCTTAAGGGTTCAATAAGAATGGTATCCCCCTCAGCATCTGCCACATCCTGAATCAGGGTTTTACAGGCCAGCCTCTCTTTTCCGTTGATCCTCATGGCATCGGAACCGCAGACCCCGTGGGCACAGCTCTTGCGGAAGGCCAGGGAGCCGTCTTCATTTCTGTAGACATGCATCAGGGAATCCAATACCCGGTCTGTGGGCTCTGCATCTACTTTATATGTATCAAAACGGGATTTTTTATCTGTCTCAGGGTTGAATCTGAATATCTTTAGTTCTACTTTCATGCAAATCTCCTCATCTTAATAGACCCGGGGTTTGGGTTCCCATTTATGTACATCCACAGCTCTGTAGCGAAAGGTCACCTTATTTTCTTTAAGGGTACTCAGACTGTGTTTCAGCCAATCCTCATCATTTCTTTCGGGGAAATCATCTCTGCTGTGGGCCCCCCGGCTCTCCTCCCTGTTCAGAGCAGAGGCTGCGGTATGGAGGGCGAGATCCAGAAGATTACCCAGTTCAAGAACCGTCTGAACCTCGGCATTGAAGTTTTCGGCTTTGGCATGAACAGAGACATTCTCATAGGCAAGTCGGAGATCCTGTAGTGACTTAACAGCCTTCTCCATTTCTGATCCTGTTCTGTAGACTCCTACTTTCCCCATCATGGTTTCCTGCATGGAATCAAAGATTTCACCGGGATGATTCCCCCTGGATGATTTCAGTTTCTCAATTCTGTCTTCCCACCAGGCAGCCTTGTCGCTGTCCGCTTGGCCTGTGGGGGCATCCTTTACATATTCAGCGATATGCTGCCCGGCCCGCCGGCCGAAGACCACAAGATCTACCAGGCTGTTGGTTCCCAGCCTGTTGGCTCCATGAACCGAAACACAGGCGCATTCACCTGCGGCATAGAGACCCATGTACTGTTTTTCTCCGGTCCAGACCTGACCGTCAATATTAGTGGGTATTCCTCCCATGGCATAATGTGCTGTGGGTTGAACAGGCATGGGAGCATCTGCCGGATCAACATCAAGGTATGTTCTGCAGAATTCTGCAATATCAGGGATTTTCTCTTCAACTTTCTTCCTGCCCAGGTGACTGGCATCCAGATAGACATAGTCATCAATTTTGCGGTTTCCCTTGATGCCTCTGCCTTCAAATATTTCTGTCATAATAGCCCGGCTGATCATGTCCCGGGGGGCCAGATCAAGCATGGTGGGAGCATAACGTTTCATAAATGCTTCCCCTTGGGAGTTGTAAAGAATACCACCCTCTCCCCGGACTCCTTCAGTAATGAGGATTCCCATATCTCTTATTCCTGTGGGGTGAATCTGAAAAAACTCCATATCCATCAGGGGAATACCGTTTCTCGCCAGGATAGCAGGGCCGTCACCTGTGTTTGAATAAGCGTTGGAAGTGATCTTGAACATACGTCCAAATCCACCGGTGGCAAACAGAATGACCTTTGCCCGAAATGTACGGACCTTACCCGTGGCCAGCTCAAAGACTATCAGCCCCGTAGGTGTATCTCCGTCCATCATGATATCCAGAACAAAAAACTCATCATAAAAGGCAACTTCATTTTTTATACACTGCTGATAGAGGGTCTGAAGAATCATATGACCGGTTCTGTCGGCAGCATAACAGGCCCTGCGCACAGGCCCTTCTCCGAAGTTTCTTGTATGACCGCCGAAACGGCGCTGATCAATTTTCCCTTCCTCTGTTCTGGAAAAGGGAAGACCTCTGTTTTCAAGGTCATATACTGCGCGGACGGCATCATCAGCCAGTATGAGAGCAGCGTTCTGATCCACAAGGTAATCACCCCCTTTGACAGTATCAAAGGCATGCCATTCCGGTTTATCTTCTTCTACATTACCCAGAGCGGCACCGATACCTCCCTGAGCAGCCCCTGTATGACTTCTCTGGGGATACACTTTTGTCAGAACTGCGGTTTTCCCTGTTCTACTGGCTTCAAGTGCAGCATACAGACCGGCACCTCCGGCACCCACAATCAATACTTCATAGTCAAAATCCATGCTAAGCCCTTCCTTTTATGATTTCAGACACTCCTGACAGGAGACAATCAGTGACTCATATTTTTAAGAACGAGGTTGAGAATTCCTCCTGATCTGTAATATTCCAGTTCTCCCCCCGTATCAATACGGACTTTCAACTGAACTTTGCGGGTCTGTTCCTTTTCATTGATTACAAGAGTCAGGCTGCCCTTAGCCTTAAGATCCTCCATACCAAGAAGATCATAACTGCCGGTTCCGGATATCCCGAGACTGTCCACAGAGTCTCCATCTGAAAATTCAAGGGGTAGTATTCCCATCCCTACAAGATTGGAACGGTGGATTCTCTCATAACTTTCGACAATAACCGCCTGAACACCCAGTAGAAGGGTTCCCTTGGCAGCCCAGTCTCTGGAAGAGCCCGCACCGTATTCTTTGCCGGCAAAAAGAATAAGCGGGATTCCTTCAGCCTGATACTCCATGGAGCTTTCAAAGATACTTTGCTGCTCCCCCCGGCGGTTCAGGGTATATCCCCCTTCCACATCCTTGAGCATCCTGTTTTTCAAGCGGATATTACCAAAGGTACCCCGCATCATAACTTCATGGTTCCCACGACGACTGCCGAATGAGTTGAAATCAGATGTCTGAACACCCAGGCTCTTAAGATACTGTCCGGCAGGCTCATTATGAGGTATGACTCCCGCCGGAGAGATATGGTCAGTGGTTGTAGAATCCGGCAATATAGCCAGAACCCGGGCCTCTTTTATATCCCGGAACCTCTTCTCTCCCCTGAAATTGTCAAAGAAGGGAGGCCGGCGGATATAACTGCTCTCATCGGACCAGCCGTAGAGACTGCCGCTGTTGTCAGAAAGTGCCGCCCATTCAGGAGTTCCTTTAAATACATCAGCATATTTTTCCCGAAACAGTTCTGATTTGACACTGTCTCCCATATAGGACTCGATCTCTTCATTTGAGGGCCAGAGATCTTTAAGAAAAATATCCAGGCCTTTTGAATTTCGGGCAATAGCTTCTTTCGTCAGATCTTTACGGATTGTACCTGCCAGGGCGTAGCATACAACAAGGGGAGGCGAGGCCAGAAAGCTGGCCCGGGATACAGGATGAACCCTGCCTGCAAAATTCCTATTACCGGAAAGGACATTTCCTGTAACAAGATCGCCATCAATAATTGATCTCTCTATCTCAGGACGCAGAGGTCCTGAATTGCCTATACATGTAGTACAGCCGTAACCCACAAGATGAAATCCCAGAGTCTCCAGATAAGAAAGCAGCCCTGCCTTTTCCAGGTAACTTATGACCACCTGGCTTCCGGGAGCAAAGGATGTCTTAACCCAGGGCCTGCTTTTCAGTCCTGCCTCAACAGCTTTTTTAGCAACAAGTCCGGCAGCAATAAGAACTGCAGGATTGGATGTATTTGTGCAGCTTGTTATGGCCGCTATGGCAACATCCCCATGATGAAGACTGTATTCCTCTCCTTGTACCGGAGAAACAGCTTCGGGATCTTTCACTTCATACACTTCTTTAAGAACCTTCTCAAACTGCAGGGACATATTTTCCAGAGGGACTCGATTTTGCGGTTTATTGGGCCCGGCCAGACAGGGACGGACATCATTAAGTTCCAGGCTTACATTATCTGTATACTCAGCTTCCACACCCGCTTCTCTCCACAGCCCCTGGGCTTTGGCATAATCCTCTACAAGTTGAATTCTCTCTTCGGGCCGTCCGGTTAACTTCAGATATTTCAAAAGTTCATCATCAATAGGAAATAGACCGCAGGTTGCACCGTATTCGGGAGCCATATTACTGATGGTGGCTCTGTCGGCCAGAGTGAGCTGATCCAGACCGGGTCCGTAGAACTCGACAAATTTACCAACTACCCCTTTTTTACGTAACATCTGTGTTACAAAAAGTACTAGATCTGTCGCTGTGGTCCCTTCAGGAAGAGAACCTGTGAGCCTGAACCCGATGACCTCGGGGATCAGCATTGTCAGTGGTTGACCCAGGAGAGCAGCCTCAGCCTCAATACCACCCACACCCCAGCCAAGAACACAAAGTCCACCGATCATGGTGGTATGGCTGTCGGTACCTACCAGGGTGTCGGGAAAGGCCGTATCCTTTCCATCGACCTGTCTTACAGAGATGACATCAGCAAGGTATTCAAGATTTACCTGATGAACAATTCCTGTGCCCGGAGGAACAACTCTAAAATTTTCGAACTCTTTCTGAGCCCAGTTCAGGAGGCGGTAGCGCTCACTGTTGCGCTGAAACTCCTTTTGCACATTTAGAGAATAAGCTGAAGGCATGCCGCTGAAATCAACCTGAACAGAGTGATCCACAACCATATCCACGGGTATTACGGGATTTATTTTTGCCGGATCTCCCCCATCTTCGGCTAATGCATTTCTCATGGCAGCCAGATCAACCACCGCCGGTACGCCGGTAAAATCCTGCATAACCACTCTGCCTGGATGAAAGTTGATATCCCTGGATGCCTTTCCTCTGTTATCCAGCCAGGAGGAAAGTGCGGTGATGTCTTTATCCGAAACAAAAGAGCCTTTTCTATGACGTAAGAGGTTTTCCATCAGAATTTTGATGGCAACCGGAACCTTTGAAAGGTCAAAGCCATAATCATCTGCAAACTGTACAAGGCTGAAGTATTCTACTTTTTTACCTTTGAAAAAAAGATTTTCCCGGGACATATACATCTCCATTCTGTAAGACTTTACTTAAACTATGGGATGTAGAAATCGGGAAGTCAAGAAAATGAACTTAGGAAAGCCTAATCCATGAGAATTCAGTCCTGAATTTCAAGAATTTCCTGGATTCTGAGGACGGTTTTCCGAATTTCATCACTATTTCTTGAAGGAGGAATCAAATCCTGAAGAGTAATCCCGCATTCTCTGATCAGATATTCCTGTACCCTGGGTCCGCAGAACTTTCCCTGACATGCTCCCATACCGGCTCTGGTTCTTCTTTTTACTGCATCAAGAGAGCGGATGGGAATGCCTCTGCCAAGAGCATCCTTAATAACTGACTCCTTAACCTGCTCACAGCGGCAGACGACTCTATGGGGATCTCCGTACTCTTTTTTTGCTCCTGCAGCAGCTTCAGAGACTTTCCCCAGGGCTCCCGGATGGCAGATCTCGTCTCTGAAGGGATTAAAAGCATCCTTTTCAATGAGCTCCAGTCCTCTCTTTTCCAGAAGCTCTTCCACCTTCATGGCAATGGCCGGTGATGATGTAAGCCCGGGAGACTCAATTCCCCCCAGATTAAAAAAGCCCTCTACAGAAGATTCTTCAATAATAAAGTCACCCCTGTCCCCTCTGGGACGAATGCCAGAAAAGAAACGGATTGACTCTTTCGGGTCAAGACCGGGAACTGATTTCTTTGCAATACTCAGGATTTGAGCCAGGGTTTCAGGGTCAGTGCCCAGCTCATCCGGACTCTTTACATCCTCTGCATTCGGACCTATTAGCAGGTTACCCCATACAGTGGGAGTCACAAGAATTCCCTTACCCTTATCACTGGGAGTCTGAAAAACGACGGTATCCAGGAGATCTCCACTTCCACGCCTGAGTAGGAGATATTGACCCTTTCTGGGATTTATAGAAAATCCCGGAGGACCGAGCATAGCGGCGATAGAAGCACTGCCGGAACCCGCCGCATTGACAACATATTCTGCGCTGTATGTATGCTCTCCACTTCTGACAATGAATCGCCCCTCCTCTTTGCGGATAGCCTGAACCCGGCTATCGAGTGAGAGTGTCACTCCGTTCTGAACAGCATTCTCAGCCAGAGCAATACAGAATTCATAGGGTGAGACAATACCTGTTTCAGGACAGTACAGAGCGGCACTCAGATCAGGGTTCAGTGAAGGATAACGGGAAAGGGTTTCAGTGGATGAAAGTATCTCCAGCCCATTTACACCATTTTTCTCACCGTTAGATTTCAGAGCTTCAATGGTGATCAGATCTTCATCATTAAAGGCCAGCACCAGAGAACCCTTTCGCTTAAATCCGAAATGGAGCTCCCTGTCCAAAGCCTCGAACATACGATTGCCCCTGATGCAGAGCTCTCCTTTCAGGGTTCCTGCTTTTGCCGTATAACCACCATGAACAATGCCGGAATTGGCTTTAGTTGCTCCCGTCCCCACATCATCCTCAGCTTCCAGGAGAAGGATCTTTAATTCATACCTGCTCAGCTGTCTTGCAAGTGCACAGCCTACAACTCCAGCCCCGATTATCAGAACATCTGCAGTAATCATTTAAAAGTCTCCTTTATGTATAATATAATCATCATGTAAGGTAGAAAAATGGAAAAACATAAAATACGCCTTGATAAACAGGGGAGAATTATCCTTCCTGAATATCTGAAAGATAAATACGGCATAAATCCAGGAGAAGAACTGCTTCTGGAGGAAGGACGGGATGGTCTTCTGCTCCACAGTACCATAAGCCGTCTGGCCAGAATCTATGTGGAACCCACAAACAGCTGCAATCTCGACTGTTCCACCTGTATCCGTAATTCCTGGGATGAACCCATGGGTTTTATGAGCCGGGATGTATATAAAAAAATTCTTGATACTCTCGATCAAAGTGCTACTCCTCCGGAAGTATTCTTCGGTGGTTTTGGAGAACCTCTCTCCCACCCTGATCTGCCGGAAATGATCTATGAAGCCAAGAGGCGGGGAGCTGCGGTTGAACTGATTTCAAACGGAATACTACTGGATGAAAAGATGGCAAGAAGCCTGATCGAACTTGATCTGGACCGGCTGTGGATTTCAATAGATGGTGCTGATCCTTCCAGTTATGAAGATGTGAGGCTGGGCAATGAGCTTCCGGGAATAATTGAGAATATTAAAAGACTGAACAGTCTGAAATTCAGTCATAACGGACCGAAACCGGAATTGGGAATAACCTTTGTGGCTATGAAA
Source organism: Oceanispirochaeta sp. M1 (assembly GCF_003346715.1). Lineage (NCBI taxonomy): Bacteria > Pseudomonadati > Spirochaetota > Spirochaetia > Spirochaetales > Spirochaetaceae > Oceanispirochaeta > Oceanispirochaeta sp. M1. The sequence goes on along the minus strand of NZ_QQPQ01000029.1, from coordinate 13,672 downwards.
CAGAATATAAAAGATCTGCCTGCCATGATAAAACTCAGCTACGACCTGGGAGCCGTCAGCTTTCATGTATCCAATCTGCTGCCCCACAGTTCTGATATGAAGGATGAAATTCTCTACACCGCCGACAGGGAATCCAGACAGTGTTCCATCATCTTTCCAAGAATGGATGTAAACAGTGAAAACCGGGATGAGATTCTTGCCCTTCTTTCAAAATATGAGTTTCATGAAATTGGAGGGGATGAGTTCAATAATCCCAGGAATAACTGCAGCTTCATCAAGAGAGGAAGTGTCAGCGTAAGACAGGATGGAATGGTTGGTCCCTGCCTCCCCCTTCTTCACAGCAATGATCACTTCATGAAGGATCGAAAAAGAACAAGTCAGGAGCTGTTTTTCGGATCACTCCAATCGGAAGACCTACTGAATATCTGGAAAAGCAGTGAATACAGGGAGTTCAGAAGAAAGGTACAGGATTTTGATTTTTCACCCTGCACAGGATGTACCGGATGTGAAATGGCCGAGACCAACGAAGAGGACTGCTTTGGAAGTCTCCCCGTCAGCTGCGGCGGCTGTTTATGGGCTCAGGGATTTATCCGCTGCCCCTAGCCCTCAAATGGATAAGCTGTGCAGAAAAGGTATGGAGAGAAAAACATAAAACTGTTATTCTGCCAGTGAGGATTTTGATGAAAGATAATAACAGTAAACAAACCGGCAGATGAAAAGAAGATTTTCTATAACATGATCGTACTATACATCTTAATAGCCGGACTTCTCTTTTATACCTTCATAATGGTCAACAGACTCCCGGAGTCCCGACCTGATACTTTTATAAAATCTCAACCTACTGATGAAATAACGGTTCTTAATATTGGAGACAGTATTACTCATGGAGCCATGAGTGCCAACTATGTAAGACGCCTTGAGGAGAGGTTTTCAGAGGATGATTACAGGTTTATCAATGCAGGAATAAATGCTGAACTCGTATGGAATGTACTGCAGAGAATGGACGGAATAGTAGCCTGTGATCCTGACTATATTACAATTCTCATAGGCAGCAATGATGTACTGGCCACCTTAAGTGATTCCAGAATGAAAAGATACATGAAGAACCAGGGGATTCCTCAAAAAGCCGACAGCCAATGGTTCGAAGACAACCTGAAATCACTGATATTAACACTGAAGAGTAAAACAAATGCAGAAATTGCGGTCTTATCCCTACCCCCTGTCACTGAAGATCCTTCACACCAGGGTTATATCTCTGCGGCATCCTACTCGGGAATAGTGAAGAAAATCGCAAAGGAAACAGATATCATATATCTTCCTCTTCATGAGGTGATGGACAGGATACTCTATGAAAAAGCCCAAAGGCGGAAAAGGGGTATCCCCTTCGCATCAAATAATATTGCAATAAATGTTGCTTCTGTAAAACGCTATGTTCTGAGGAAAAGCTGGGATGATATATCAGAGAAAAACGGACTGACCCTTCTTACTGATAACATACATCTGAATGACAGTGCCGCCGAGATAATTGCAGGACTGATCGGAGATTTCCTGATCAGTCATCCTCCATCAGCTCATTGATTTCATCCCAGGCTTCCGGTTCACCCCGGCGCAGCCTGTTGAGCAGCTTGTAATGATATAAAAGTAGACTGACTTTCTTATCCCGAAAACCAGCCTGATCGAAACCCCTGGGTAATTGATCTTCTGCTATATCGGGAGAATTAATAACCCGCTCCAGCTCAGGGAAGAAACGGGTGGAATCAACAGTAAGGAATTCTTCAAAATCACTGAGGAGAATGGGAGAATAACGCATCCCTTTCAAAGCCTCGGCAGTCTGCCGGATTTTCTCCGGATCATCTGAAACGACCAGATCACTCAGTGCTTTTTCAAGATCCATGATGTTACTCGCTTTCGGCTTTAACTTTAGCCTCAGCCTCATCAGCCTCGATCTCAGCCGTGGCCTCTTCAGTTCCTTCCTCTATATCTTCTTCAGATGTCTCATCTTCCTGTTCATCAGGATCACAGTCTGCACAGAGGTTTGCATCATAAATAAAAATCTGATTCATATTCAGCTTGGCATCGCAGTTAACACAATTTCTCTTGTAAGGGAGGATTCTGTCTCTGAAAAAATAGATGGCAGCTGCAACAACAGCCAGAGGAACGATAATCCATTTTACTTCAAAGCTTTCTTCCCGGATGATAGTGGCTCCGATGTAAATAATAAAAATCAGAATAGCCTGGTACAAGGTGGCTGTTCTTTTTTTTGCGCCTCTAGAACGGTAACGTCTTTGAATGAGATTAAGAACCAGCCATCCCAAAAATACGTAATAAAAATTATCAGCAATAAAATCAATCATTTTTTAACTCCAGAGCAGGACCAGTTAAATCCGGTGCTTCCGGAAAGGTCTCTTACCATTTTGAATAGATTATACGGGAGAGTCTCATATTATCCAAGACAGAAGGATCTGTTGTAGCTGAGACTTCTTCCGATTTCAGGTAGCTCGCAACCGGAATGTACAGAGATTCCTGCTCATTAAGGTGAAAACCCTGTATCAGATAATCCTGAGCTGTATTTCCTTCTGCATCAGCAGATAATAAAGAAATACCGGCTTCTTTCAATTCTTTTAATGTACGAAGATCTCCGGTAAAAGCGGCATAGTGTACAAGTGAAGTTCCCAGCCGTCCTGTAAGACCTGCATTCCAGCCGGCTTCTATCAGCATGACCATCGCCTCATGAGCCCCTGATGAAAAGGCTCCGAACAGGGCTGAATTCTCAAGATAAGGAGCATCATCCACCACTCCGGCTTCCAGAAGAAGCTCCACCATGGGGAGGTTATTACGGAATGCACCATACCAGAGTGCTGATAAGCCCATGGAATCAAGCAATGCCGGATCAGCACCCTTTGACAGGAGAAGTTCTGCCTGATAGATACCGGGAGCAGAAGCGGTCAGCATCAGGGCTGTAACCCCTTCTGTATCAGCAGCATTCGGGTCAGTTCCTGTATCGATCATATTTCTGATAACACGGTAATCACCGGACACCACAGCCTTCAGAAAGTCATGATATTTCCAGCGGGATTCCTTTAATGCCAGGGCTACAGCATAGTGCTGTCTTCGGGACCATATTTCACTTAAGGCGGGATGATCATAATATCCTTCAATGATATTGGCTCCCCGGGCCTCCAGATCGGCAGCTGTTTCAAACTGTCCATGATTAACAGCCATCTGCAGAGCGGTATATCCCATGGGAGACTGAAGATTGAGGATGGCTCCCTCCTGCAGAAGAATCTGAATAATATTTCTATTGCCCTTCATGGCCGCATACATAAGAGGAGTCTGGCCCAGAGAATCAGTCTGATTTGGGTCAGCACCCTGACTCATCAGCCAGCGCACTTCATGGCTGCGCTGTTCATCACACATTATAATAAGGGCACTGTTTCCATCTTCTATGACCTGATCTACAGAATTATCCGAGTCAAGAAAGAACCTGGCATCCTGAAGACGGGAATCCCGCAAGGCTGCCAGAAAATCCTCCTCAGGAGTCGCAAAAAGAGGAAATGTCAGTATAAAGATGAGTATATATAGTAATAAATTCTTCATTTCAGCTCCAGAAACCGATTATTACAAAAAAATAAGAGTAAATTACAAGATTTCCCGTCTTCCAGCTGTTTAACTCCATCTATACTGTAGCTGGAGATACTTATGAATTCAACAACTTTAACTATACATTCAGGTGATCATATCATCAAAGAAGTAATACCTCCCGGAGAAAATCTTCTTGAAATAATGCGCAACACCCTGTCTGTGGAAATTGAATCCCCCTGTGCGGGTAAAGGGACCTGTGGTAAATGTAAAATAATTGTAGTTGACGGAGACCTGGCAGACCCCAATGAACAGGAACTGAAATTACTGAGTACAGAAGAGCTGAAAAAGGGTGTCAGACTGGCATGTCAGATTGTCCCAAAAGGCTCTATAACAGTGAAAGTAATCGGGGTCAGCGGATCGGCACGTATCAAAGAATCCGGCGGCCTTCCCTATCATGGTGAGATAAATCCCTTATTAAAACGCATCATAATAAAAATGCCCTCTGGAGATATATCAGACCAGAGATCCTACGAAAAGAGGATTCTTGATTCTCTGCCCGATGGAACAGTTATGAGTCATCAGATCAGAGCAATGCTTCCCTCTTTACAGAAAGGGGATATATATGAACTGAACATCAGTCTCTGCGGCGATGAGATAACAAGAGTTGAGGCTGCTGAATCCGCAAAAGCCGCAAAAACATATGCAGTAGCTGTGGATATCGGCACCACCACTGTGGTTGCCTACCTGATAGATCTTGAAACAGGTGACCGTATAGCAACATCTTCGGGACTGAATGCCCAGAAAGGCTATGGAGCTGATGTTGTTTCCCGTATTGAATACATCGGAGATGATCCGGCTAAGCTCCTGGAGCTGCAGAAGAAGATTATAAACCAGATTGAATCTCTTGTTCAGAAAGTTATGGAGAAAGCAGATATCAATTCGAATGATCTGCTTGGACTTTTTATGGCCGGAAATACAACAATGATGCATATCATTCAGGGCCTCTCTCCCGAGACCATAGCAGTAGCCCCGTTTCTGCCCATATCTATTGAATCAATGAGATTAAAACCATGGGAAATAGGATCGATTCTCCCTGATCATATGCGTATTATACTTCTCCCCTCCCTTGCATCCTATATAGGTGCAGATATTGTGGCAGGAATACTCTCAACAGAGATAGCCGAATCTGATGATCTATCACTTCTGGTAGACATAGGTACAAATGGAGAAATTGTACTTGGTAACAGGAAAAAGATGATCAGCTGCTCCACAGCTGCCGGCCCTGCCTTTGAAGGCGCCAATATCCGCTGCGGTATGGCGGGCATTCCGGGAGCCGTAAGCGCTGTGAAAGGAAAAGGTCATGATTTTGCCTGGGAAACTATTCCCGGTGCAGAGACAACAGGAATATGCGGTTCAGGTATTATCGATATCACAGCGTATCTTCTAAGAAGCGGAATTGCCGATTATACCGGCAGGATACAGGATGATTCTGACTGGGGTGATAATGCTCCTGCAGGAAGTGAATACCTCGAAGAAACTGAAGAAGAAACCCGCTTTACCTGGGGAGATGAAAAAAAGACGCTCTTCTTCGGACAGAGAGACCTGAGAGAAGTTCAGCTGGCAAAAGGCTCTATTGCTGCGGGAATAAATACCCTGATAAAAGAGTCGGGTTATGAACTTGATGATATAAAAAATGTTTATATTGCCGGTGGATTCGGTTCTTATATAAATAAAGAGAGTGCCCTGGATATCGGCCTGCTCCCGGAAGGACTCCGGGGTAAAATCAGTTCAGTGGGAAACTCCTGCGGCGGCGGTGTTATCCGCTGTGCTGTCAATCAGGATGAACTCAAAAAGACAGAAGATATCCGCAGACATTGCGAGTATATAGAATTATCGTCCAATCAGGGATTTCAGGAAGAATATATGATGAGCATGTATTTTCCCGAATTTGATTAATGGTCTATACTATTCTGATATGAACGGCAAAGCTATAAATTATATATCTCCATTCTATGAAAAAGCTCTGGCAATTGCCGATGTCTATAAAAAGGCAACAGGCATTGAGTGTTTTGTAATAAACAGCAAAGGCTACCGTATGAGTATGGAGGGCGCCAAAGAAGCAATATGCCCCTTCTGCAACTCTCTCAATGAGATCTGCAATAATAAAGCGGACTGCCGTCAGGCCCATCTTTACGGCGGCTATCAGGCGGAACGTTTCGGCGGCAGTTATATCTATTTCTGCCCTATCAATATGCTTCACTGGGCCTCTCCCCTTATGGAAGAGGGAATAATGACCGGTGCTCTAATCGCAGGCCCTGCTCTTATTATTGATTCAGAGGAACTTATAGAAGAACTGAACCAGAAGTTTGATCCAGAGTCTGTCCGCAAGGCAAATCTTAAAGAGAAAGTCCGTGAAATACCCAAACTGAGCACAGAGCAGGCAAAGGCCCTGTCAGAAATGCTCCTTATTACTGCTTCTCATCTTATTGAAGGAGACCATTCTCAGCTCACTTCCAAGAAAGAGAATATGGATCAGCAGGCCCAGATCTCTGAGTACATTCAGTACATTAAGGAGATGGAGACCAAGGATACCGAATTCGCACAATACCCCATTGAGAAGGAACGGGAGCTTCTGCATCTGATTCAGACAGGAGACTCCAAAGAAGCCAGATCAGTTCTTAACGAAATACTCGGTGCCGTTTTCTTCTCCTCAGGTGGAAAATTCGATGTAGTGAAAGCCAGGGTTCTTGAACTTCTGGTACTCCTGTCCAGAGCCGCTGTGGAAGGCGGTGCGGATGCAGAACAGATATTCGGTATGAACTACCAGTACCTGAGTGAAATAAATAATTACAACTCTGTAGAAGGCCTTGCCGGCTGGCTGGCCCGTGTTATTGTCCGCTTCTCCGACCTGGTCTTCGACCTGCGGGATGTTAAACATGCGGATGCCATCTATCAGACTATTCAGTACATTAATAAAAATTATGCCGAAAAGGTGACTCTGGATGAAGTTGCATCCGCTGTCTACCTGAGCCCAGCCTACTTCAGTAAAATCTTCAAAGAAGAGATGAAGTGCAACTTCAATAACTATCTGAATCAGGTTCGTATCAACAAGAGCAAAAATCTCCTAATGAACAGTAAATTTTCTCTTGTAGAAATCGCCGGTATGGTGGGTTATGAAGATCAGAGCTATTTTACAAAGGTATTTAAGAAGATGGCCGGACTCTCTCCGGGTAAATACCGTGAAAAGCGCGGAAAGATTGATCTTGAGACCCAGGAAATCCACAGCTGACAAACAATTACTAGTATTTTTATATGGATTATTTTTTATCTATTATTCCTATTTTTTACCAAAAATAGCTAATTTTCTCCAATACGGCTGGCTCAGGTCATAGCATACTGAAGCTCGTTCAGAGGGAAGGAAGTGAGGTGAAAATCCTCCACGATCCCGTCACTGTGAGCAGGGACAAACCTGAATCATGCCACTGGCAGCAGATTGCTGACCGGGAAGGCTCAGGGGAGATTGAACTGCAAGTCAGGATACTTCTTATGAACCGGTCTACAGGGCGTCACCGCTCAGCCGTATGCCGCATTTCGCACTTCGTGGATTAAGTCGAATGTCTCAAACAATTTACTTAATATAGAGTCTGAAACAGGGCTCTACCAAGGAGAAACAATGGTTAATCTAGAACAGATTTCTGATTTGATGCAGAAAGGTAAGGCAAAAGAAGTAGCGGAACTTTGTAAGGAAGCACTGGAAGCAGGAATTGCTGCACAGACAGTCCTCGATGACGCCCTTCTGTCTGCCATGAATATCGTAGGTGTTAAATTCAAAAACAATCAGGTTTTCGTACCTGAAGTACTTATTGCAGCAAGAGCAATGAATGCAGGACTGGTAATTCTCAAGCCCGAACTGGAAGCCGGTGGATCAAAAGCTGCTGGAAAAGCCGTTCTGGGAACCGTTAAGGGAGACCTTCACGACATCGGTAAAAATCTTGTTAAAATAATGCTCGAAGGAAAGGGTCTGGAAGTAATTGACCTGGGAACAGATGTATCCCCCGAAAAGTATGTTGAAACAGCAAAGGCAGAAGGAGCAAATATCATTGCCCTTTCCGCTCTTCTGACAACAACTATGACTCAGATGGAAAATGTTGTTAAGGCTGCTGTAGATGCAGGTATCAGAGATGATATCACTATCATGATCGGTGGTGCACCTGTAACACAGTCTTTCTGTGATTCAATCGGTGCCGATATCTATACACCTGATGCGGCAACTGCTGCTGAAAAAGCCTTTGAGATCTGTACACAATAATCTGTTGGCTTAAAGATATATTTTGATTACAATAAAACTCCGGAATCATCCGGAGTTTTTTTTATTATAAGGCCCTTAGGTCTCAGAGAATTAAACATCAGGACGCTAATAGAGTTCTGATAGTGTAAGGAGAACCATATGAAAGTCACTAAAGAAGTATTCGGAACACTACCTGACGGCAGCACAGCCGATATATATACACTGACAGGTGAAAACGACCTCACAGTAAGGGTCACAAGCTTCGGTGGAATCATCACTTCAATCCGCTGCCCCGACAGGAACGGAAAAGTTGAAGAAATCAACCTGGGATTCGAGACTCTGGACGAATATGTAAACACCCGCAATTACTTCGGTGCCGCCATCGGCCGCGTTGGTAACAGAATTGCCAATGGAAAGTTTTCTCTAGATGGTTCTGAATACACACTAAAACAAAATAATGGAACCAACTGCCTTCACGGTGGTATGACAGATACATTCGATAGGAAGAACTGGAATGTAACCCCCTTTGAAAGAAAAGGGGCCATAGGACTGATCCTGAACTCCTTCAGCCCCGATGGGGAAGAGGGATTCCCTGGAAACCTGAGTACCACCATGACCTATACCCTGAGCTCAATGGGTGAGCTTATTTTCGACTATAAGGCTGTCACAGACAAGGCGACCCCTGTTAACCTTACAAACCACAGCTACTTCAACTTAAGGGGTCTGGAGAACGGGAATGTTCTGGATCATCAGGTTCAACTGGACTGCCCCTGGTACCTGCCTGTTGATGAGAAACAGATTCCTACCGGAGAGATCCTCTCAGTCAAAGGCACAGTGATGGACTTTACAAAAGAGGAAAAGATCGGCACCAGAATAGAAGATGTAGAAGGCGGCGGTTATGACCACTGCTACATCCTCCCTCCCGGAAAGGGTGTAAGAAAATACGGCACAGTTTATGATCCTGCATCGGGGCGAACTATGGATGTGTTTACTGACCAGCCCGGGGTACAGCTCTACACAGGAAATTTCCTGAACGGAGTCAAAGGTCATGGCGGTCAGAGCTTTGAAAGGAACTGGGGTTTCTGTCTTGAAACCCAGCTCTACCCCGACTGTATAAACCAGACCCAGTTTCCAAGCTGTATACTGAAGCCGGGTGAGGTTTATACTCACACCAGTTCCTATCAGTTTTCAATAAACTAGTTTCATATAAATTAGATTTCTGAATCAGATTCTACGACTTTCGGAAGGGAAATGGTAAAAGTACAGCCCTCCCCTTCCGAACTGTCAACAGCAACCGTTCCACCATGAATCTGGGATATATGCTTCACAATGGCCAGACCGAGACCTGTCCCCCCCATATTGCGGCTGCGGGCCTTATCAACTCTGTAGAATCGTTCAAAAATACGGGGAATATCCCCTTCAGGAATACCATTCCCGTAATCCTTCACCTCTATAAGGATATTTGAATCAGTGCAGTATCCCTTAACAGTTATTCTTGTCTTCTCTGGACAGTACTTGACCGCATTCTCAATCAGATTTGTTACAGCCTGCTCCATCAGTACAGGATGTGCTGACACAAGGCAGGAGGAATCACAGTCTACTTCAATGGGGGACTCTTTCTCCTTTGCCTTCAGCTGACAGACTGAAACAGCACTGGATAAAAGATCTACCAGAGGGAACTGTTCCTTATGAAATCGACGACGTCCATCCTCTACTCTGGAGAGAGTCAGAAGATCATCAATCAGAGTATTAAGATTTCTGGTCTGGTGGAACATGATTTCAAGAAACTCTTCCGCCTTATCAGGGTATTTCAAAGCACCGGCCCGCAGGGTCTCCACATAACCCATGATGGAAGTTAGCGGAGTTTTCAGCTCATGAGAGACATTGGCAACAAAGTCTTTACGCATCTGTTCAAGCTTCTTAATCTGGGTTATATCATTCATAACCAGCAACACCGTTGGAGGAGTATCCTCATCCCTGTACAGGTAGTTGGTATAAACCTGTAAAAACAGATCCTTATCGGCATAGTGGACAATGGCTTCACCCGTATCTTTTTTCGCCAGAGTCTGCTCTACAAGCTCACAGACCTCTACTGATCTCATTACCTGAAGGAGACCTTTGCCAAGATAGGCAAGACCGTCTCCAGGCTCCAGCATGGCCTGAGCCGAAGGATTCATCTCTGTGACTTCCAGACGATGGTTCAGCAGAAGAACAGGCTCCCTCATACTGTTGAGCATTCCCTGAAGCTCATTCTTCTGATAGGTAGTTGTGCTGATCTTATCCTGAAGCTGACGACCCATGGCATTGATGGACCGTGTCAGGGAAATTGCCTCTCTTGAACCTGCGACATCCAGTTCAATATTGAAATTTCCCCTTGCAAATTCTCCGGCAACATCCTGAACCGATTTGAGGGTAAAACTGAGTCTTCTGGCTATAAAGACAGTAAAAAGACTGCCGAGAACCAGAACCAGTACGAATATAAGAAGGATCTTCTCATAAATACGGTCAACATCCTCCTGAATCTCTTCAATCGATTGAGAAAGACGGACCACTAAATCCTGATTCTCATCATACACAGTCGTGTAAAGCATCATTAATGAGAGAGTATCACTGTAGCGTGATGAACTTCCCTGTCCTTCCATAAAGGCCTTACGGATCTCAGGTCTGTAGGCATGATTATCCATAGTGGATGTGTCTTCTTTGTTATCCGCAAGAACAAGCCCCGCGCGATCAACAATAGTCACACGAACGTCTGTTCCCAGAGAGAGACCCTCAGCAAAATCCTGAGCATTATCACCGTCTTTGATACTATCAGAAGGCATAAGGTTCACAGCCATACGTGTTACAGACATCTGACGCTGTAGAGCGTCTCTGTACATCCCTTTTTTAACCACCGTGATGGTTACAACAAAATAGAGCGTAACAGTGATCACAAGCAGAATAAAAATTGTATAGAAAAGCTGCTGAAAAAAAGATTTTTTGTACATTACTCACCCTTCATGCGGTAGCCGATACCACGAACAGTTTCAATCATGCTTACTGAATCACCAAGTTTTCTTCTGATTCCCGGAATCTGAACATCAACGGACCGTTCAGTAACAGGATAGTCCTCGCCCTTAAGGGAGTCAATATTCTGATTTCTCGAAAATACCCGACCTGGATTCTCTGTAGGAAACTTCAATATATAAAATTCAGTCGCCGTGAAATCTATAAGATCATCCTTAGGGAGACTCTCATGCCCGGTCTGTCAGGATCTCGTAGCCCCTCATCTCCAGATTAAAAGAGATCAGTTCTCTGATATCAGAGTCATCTTCTATGATCAATAATTTTGCCACAAACAATAATTCCTTGTTTCTGAAACGCCGACTCTTCGACAATATCTGTTCATAATAATCCTCACGAAACTATTAGATTTGATTAAACGTTTGTTAGGATTAGGTTAGTTTTTTTTCATTCAGGTATGTATTTACGAAAGAACTCCCGTTTATTATAAATCGGCTGCTGAAACGACATAAAAAACCCCTGAACTCTTAACATAAAAAAAGAGCTGAATTCCGTTGACAAAAAATTATCCCTTATGTATTATCACAACACCAATTACGCGGTAGTGGTGGAATTGGTAGACACGCCAGCTTGAGGGGCTGGTGGGCGCAAGCTCGTGGAGGTTCAAGTCCTCTCTACCGCATAAAAAGATCTAAAGTACTTATTGTACTTTGGATCTTTTTTTTCGTTATAAAAGAGGACTTGAACCGGAGTGACGTTCGCGAATACTTGGAGCGAAACTCAACAGGGATGTTGAGTTAGGAACGCAGGAGGGCTGGAAAGGAAGAAGCACGATGCTTCTGACTGGACAGCAAGTCCTCTCTACCGCATCGCTTAAACCCTTTCGGGGCAAGAGCATAGAGCAACTTTAACGAGTTGCTCTTTTTTATTTATAAGCATCCTTTTATGGACTGACGCCAGTATTGACGCTTTTTGCTTTGTGATTCTGGTTTTTGCGCCCTTCTAAATGGGCCATTTTGAATGTGGAAATGTTTCTTTATTACTCTCCCTACCCCGCTCGCAGAAAAGATATATAACTGCATTGAGAATGGATTAGAACTACCTTAATTACCTTACTAATTGAAGAAACAGAATCCAGGGATGTAATCTATCAAATGTGATGATACTCAATATTTCGCTTTACGGTTTTCCATATGTGAGCAACAAGTTTCCAACTTGTAAACCGTCATATAAGACATGAGCATAAATAAGTGGGGCCAATCTCCTTTTTTTAAAATAAAAAAAACCACCTACCAAGCTTTTAATAGAAATAGTTACAATCCCATATAATCCTTGACTCCAATGTAATAGACCAAAGATTATCGCTGAGAAGATAATCACTGTAATTATCCAAAAAATATTTCGAGAGAAATCCCATAAGCTAAGTAGAATGAAAACTCTTATAGATTCCTCATACAATGCGATACCAATCCATAAAACAGGACCAAACCATAAAATCAACAGAATCGGATTTCTACGCATATCTAGCATTAAGCCTAATAATTCTCTGTTTGGATTAAATCGCAGAACTTTGGCCAATGTCATCCTTTCAAGATAGAAAAGAATAAAGTAAATAACAGAGATAGCAACACCCCATCCTATATCATAAAACCATTTTGACTGTCTAAAATTAAAGTCTGATAGGATTCCTTTCAGAAAATGTGCTTTAAGAAGAAAGAGAACTCCAACACTTCCTCCACCAAAGAAAAGAGGATAGGCTATTAATTCAATTGATGCAAAACCTGTTGATTTACGGATACGAAACCATATCATCAAGCAAAATGGAATGACGACTATTATAGAAAGAGCAATAATGAGCTTTAAATGTTTCATTCTAACTTCCATCAGATTTCTCCATATTTTGTGTTCTACACTGGATGATGATAAGTTATTTTAGAAATGGAATTGAGGGTATATATCTATAGGGTTTGTCTTTAACGATTTTCAAAACGTTAATAAGACCTTGGAAAAAGCAGATTAAACCAATACCAATCAAGAATAGAAAAGGTATAAGAGTGATTATTGTATATCGAAATAGAAAGACCAGATTGTACTGGTCAAGAAAAAGAATCAGGGCTGGAATTATAAATATGGATAAAATTGCTGTACTAATCAAAAGTATAGTCATTGTTATCTGAAAATTAAGAACATTTTTTCCATGATCATCTATTTTAATACTATTTGTTTTTTTGAATGACCAGATGACAAGAGGAATAATGACAATACAGAACATAGAACTTAAGTGTAAAACAATAATCCAGATTAATTCAGTACTTCTATAATCATCATTAAAGTTGAATTCTAAACAATTACTCAGATTATTTAATGTAAAGACTCTCGGATTAACTTCTCCATTTTCTATGCGTTGAATTGTTCTTGTACTCACCTCACATAACTCTGCCAGTCTTTCCTGAGTTATTCCTTTTAACTCCCTCAAGTGGATCACTTTGTTCCCAATTTCTGGTTGGTTCATAACATATCTCCTAATAGATACAAAAGCATGAAAAAGAAACATCACTGACATCTGTTATCCGATATTATTTTCACAATAATCGAGACTTCTGACCATGTCGTATCTATGACATTTACCAGACATTTGAAATTATAGTGGTAAATAATTTAGTCATTAAAAGTCACAGCTGTCCAAGATAATTTGAAAGGGGTTTTATAAAAGCCGATCTCCGTTTATTCTTAAGTCGACTAAAACAATACAACAAAAGGAAATCGGCTATGAGTCATCATACTACAACGTTTGGACAG
>NZ_QQPQ01000028.1 GCF_003346715.1 Oceanispirochaeta sp. M1 | reverse complement strand
ATTGACTCTATGATTTTCCATTGGTCGTCAGTTGGTAATGCAGTGTGTTCACATTCTGCAGAGCTGACTGTCGAGTGGTGGAAACCAAGCTTGTCAGGTGGTGGAAGTGCTGGCGGGCGGGTAACAGAAAGGAGCATTTGGTTTTCCGAAATCAGTTATAAACAATTTTAATTCTTCAAGATTCCTTTCTTCATCAAGACAGGATTCCACTCCGACCATACAACCCGGATTTCCATTTTTTGGACTAAAGGGAATGATTGGTTCTAGCATGACATATTCTCCTCTAAATAATTCATATAGACAGAAGGCCTTTTTCAGCAGTCTTTAATCAATAATGAAATATTTCAGGAGTTCTTCAAATCAACCAAAAGGATGAAATTGCAGCGAAATCTACATAAAACACGTTATCTGTAGTGGTTTTAGTGATAATTGTTAAGTGGGCTGATAATTATCACCAGACTTTTTCCAGTTTCCTATTATTGCAATCGTACCTGCAGTTTCCTCATTAAGAATGATTTTCCACTAACCATTATTAGAAAAATCAGGTTTGATATTTTAATTTCAATTACATGTTCTTCTTTCAGCGCTCTTCTTAATCTATCAGTTTCTGAAGATCTATAATTTTCTTTATTCTTACTCCAGGATATCCATTCCCAATCGTATTCTCTTCTATTAGATCTCTCAAAACTCTATTCAAATGCCTGTATGTTGTACCCAGCATTGAGGCCAGTGCTTCCTTCTCAGGAAGTATGATAATTTGGCCTTCTCTGGCTTCTGTCCTTGAAAGAATATAAAGAGCGAGTCTTGATTTCACAGGGACCAGGTGACCAAGTCGCAATGATGTGGAACTATGAAGTTTTTTAATAAGTTCTTCGCATATGAATTTAAGGAAAACCGGATCGTTTAATCCTTCTTTCCGAACTATGGATGAGGGTATCCCCAGAACAGTTGAAGAGCAGGTTGATACAACTGAAGTTACAGTCAAGTCATTATTGATTACTTCAAGATCTCCAAGAGTTGAAAATGGATACATCATCGCGACAACAGCAAGATTCCCGTTTGAATTATAATGTGCACATTTAAGTTGACCGTCAACAAGAAAATAGAGGAAAGGTGTTTCTGTCTGTTCTGTCATTACTGTTTTGTAAGAATCAAAATGGAAAAGTTGGATGCTGTTCAGAAGCTTTTCGTTCAGGAACTGGTCCATTTTAAACTTATTTATATAGTAACCGAGTTCATCCTCAATTTGGAATTCCTTATCCATTATACAATCTCCTTAATTGATATCCATATTATAGTCCAATGCCATAAAAATGATTAAGACATATGTCCTCGCTGGTATTTCGGTATGGGAGTACACTTATTTAAAGATTAATGTAAGGAGTTTATATTATGTTGTTTAAAAAACTGAAAAGAAACAGAAATACGAATATTGAAAATGATGTTCATTCTCTTGAAATTAAACCAGTTACGGATAAAAAAGATCTGTATTATAATAGTATTGCTCAGGCCCTACAATTGATTGATTTGGAAGAAAAAATGAAATCCGCATTGGAGTCTGCAAGAGTATACTAAATCCTAGAGTAATTTAGTTTGTTAGTAGACTGAAGGCGAATATCGGCAGTCATTACACAGTGATTATATTCCCTGCTTTCACATACTTAATTCTATAATTCATAGAATCTTTTTCATATTTGAGATGCGTTCCAAAAAACATAGTTTCAGGATTTACATAGGGGAGAGCATATAGATTTAAATCACTCTCAGAAATATGGATTTTCACCTTATCAGTAGGCTCTCCATTAAATCGATTCTGAAAATACATAATGATCTTTGATCCAATCAATTTATTAGGAAGAGTGTTCATTCTGAGTTTATAGATGATTGTGGGAAAATCAATGATTGAAATGATTCGAAGAAATAATGATATGATTATCATTATAAACATCAGTTGAAAGAGTAGGAGTCTTAATGGCGCTTAATATAGTAATAAATAGTGAACTTACCCAAGATCAAATCTATGATCTTAATAAATTATATGAAGTTTGCAATAAGCAGGATAAAACAAAATATGTTTTTGATGAGGATGATGATTTCAAAGAAGTAGATGATATTAATACATTCTTATTATATGACGGTGATGCTTTAGTTTCATCTATTAATATCTTTGCACCAACTAAAAATGAAGCAGAAATAATTGCGCTAACAGATCCGAATAGTCGTAATTGCGGTTATTTTAAAAAATTACTTCAGAATGCTGTAAAAGAAATTAGAAGAAGAGATATTAAATCAATCTTATTTGTATGTGATTCAAATTCTAATGACGGTAACAGAACAATCTCTAAGATGAATTCAGAATATGAATACTCAGAATATTTATTAAAATTTGAAGATGAGACAAAACTAATAGAACACCAGATGGATGAAATAGAAATATCAATAGCTGATGAAAATGATAAAGAAGCATTGATAGATATAAACTCCAGAGCCTTTAATACAAAGATGAGGGATGAGTCCGGAATTATTGATGATTTCTTTAAAGGTACTAAAAGGAAATTATACAGTATCAAGCTCCAGCTCAATGTAATTGGAATGATAGGTGTTTATGAAGAAGAAAATAGAAATTATATATTCGGATTTTGTATAGATCCTGATTTTCAAGGCAGAGGAATAGGAAAAATTACTCTAAGTGAAATCGTAAAATGTTTACCTGGAAATAAAGAAATAGTTCTGGAAGTTCAGGCAGATAATATTAATGCTTTAAGCCTTTATCAAAATGTTGGATTCTCGATTGAAGCAGAATTTAAATACTATCGAAGCACATTTTTCAGGGAATAAGTTTAGATTCTCATATGCCCGAAGGATCGCAGCATAAATGCCCTGCCAACCCAGGGCGGCGCGGAGCAAGCCCGAAGAGGGTAGGCAAATAGGGCATTGCCGCGAAGAGCCTGTCCGGCCAAAGGCCGGCGGCCTCAGAATAAACTACTTATAACAGGCTTTTAATTCTAAATGATCTTAGATCTATTGCGCGGTCAGTAGCCAAAATTCCATCTAAATGATCATATTCATGCTGAAACAATTCAGATAAATCATCCTCTAGATCCCATGTTATTTTATTCCAATCAAGATCTCTAAATGTAATTTTACAGCGTTTATGTCGTCTTACTTTTACTAATAAATTGGGGAATGACATACAATCATCCCATATTTCAATTTTTTCATCACTCATATTGTGAAGTATAGGATTTATCATTGTCACAGGTTTTTCCACATTGAAACAGATTATTCTTTTCATAAGACCAATTTGAGGAGCAGCAATAGCTCTCCCTGATCCATGTAATGAATGGTATTCAATCACAATATCATGTAAATCATTTATATTAGATTTTAATGCACTTAATTCTGAGTATTGAACATCTGAAGAAATTTTATATAACTTCTTATTTCCTAAGAGTAGTATTTGATCAAGTTTCATTTAGCACCTATGTTATTTAACTATTCTGCAATTCTCTGATCTGGAGCACCATTTTAACATGAGAACAGCATCGAGTTTTTTCAACTTGTAACATTATATACTTAATATGAGGGTATAATTGCCTTTATATTTTAGCATATTGAATCGTTAGCTGAAAAATTCGGAGCAGAGATAAGTGTTTAAAATCATTCAGAAATATCCATTTGTGAAGTTTAAGATCAACAGCAGACAGGAAATGTACTCTAAAAGAGCACATTCTCATAAGGAAGTTTCACTTGGTTATATTGAATCGGGGAAAACTACAATAACCGTTGATAATCAGAAATATCAATTGATTCCCGGAGATATTGTTCTTATACCGGCTGAGATAGTTCACTTATGTATTCCCGATAATGTTAAACAATTCAAATTCCAGATGATCTATTATGATACTACCTGGTGGAACAGTCATTTTAATATCACAGCGGGCTCTTTCAAGACTCTTGCCATCCCTGCATCAGATGAATTAAAAGCTTTGATCAAGGAAATTGTTGAGGGAAGCCTGAATATCCAAGTTATGGAAAAGAAGATTGTAGAATCGATAACTGGGCTTGTAGTTAAATTTGAACTGAACAAAGAGGGGATGGAAAGATCTGAATTGGAAATTGACAGCATACACCGGCAGATTAAGGAAATGCCGCAAATCTCGACATCAATTGAATTCATGGCGGAACAGACCGGGCTGAGCAAATTCAGTTTTATACGTAAATATGCTCAACGGTACGGGCTGACTCCCCATGCGGATGTTGTGAATATGAGAATTCAAAGGGCAATTCTACTTTTTGATACTGATATGGATCTCATAACCATTGCCCTGGAATGCGGCTTTGCCGATCAGAGTCACTTTATCAATCAGTTTAAACTCTATACAGGTCTCAGGCCCCGGGAATACAGAAACAGTCTCTCAATTTAAATCTTACAGCGTTTAACTCATACTGGTATGAGAGATCTGATATAGGAGTCAAAACCCTTGTTTTCACAGGTTGTGTGTTTTTCAAACCATCGACTGAGAGAGTAGAGTATATTTTCTTTGAACAAATTCCCGGCGGAAAATAAACCGATGCTGACAGACAGCTGATCAATGAAATCCTGCTGATATTTTTTCTGTATGTTTAAATGGGGATAGGAGTAGGCCTGGAGCAACTCTGTCTCACTGATAAAATGGAATACCGAATAGTTTAGAATTTCCTTTAACAAAGCCTTTTCAGTCAGGTAGTCATCCGTACATTGCAGCTTTTTGATCAGATCCAGAACTTTTTTGTGCTGAATATCCAATTCCGGGATATTTGTCTTGTATTGATCATGCCAGTCAAAGTTCATTTTAGAGGCTCCAATCTTTTTAGTGAATATAAGGATTTACTCATTCTAATAGCTTATCGGCATTAGTAAACCGGTTTTTGTTTTGTTACGGTTACATCTTGGTTAGATTTTCAGGGACCAGTACATCAGGCGAAGTGTCAATCATAATAAAAGTTCATATAATTAGTTCTTATTTTGGATTTTTTAGAATATAAGAATATATAATATTATAATGTAATACAAAATTTGCATATGACTGTAAATAGACATATAATGTATTACATATGATACATTAGAGGTTTAAATGGCGTATAGTAATTTGAATGATGATGAGATTCTGATGGACCTTGCTGAGCGTTATGACCGTATTCGCATTAAAAAGAGGATGAAGGATAAGGACATAGAAGCCAAAGCCGGGGTATCAAGACAGGTTCTCTACAACTTCAGAAAAGGCAAACGGGCTATTACCATGAAAAGCTTTATCCGCCTGTTGAGAGCCGTTGACGCATTGGATCATCTGGAAGAACTCTTACCTGAACAGGATGAGTACAGCCCCTTAAAAAATACAGCTCCGGACACAGCAAAACGGGTCAGAGACCGTGGAAAAAGAGATGAACCCTTCCAGTGGGGAGATGAATCATGAAACCAGCTGTAACCGTCAAGCTCTGGGGGACGAAAATCGGGTATCTTGGATATGCTCCCGGCCAAAATATTGCGGCCAGTTTTGAGTATGACCCAGATTTTATGAAGTCGGGAATTCAGATATCTCCAGTTCATATGACCTATCCTCCCTCTATCCACAGCTACAGCAGTTTGAAAAATAAATCTTTTAAAGGGGTCCCGGGAGTCATAGCTGATTCTTTACCTGACTCCTATGGAAATCAGTTGATTGATATATACATGGCTGAGAAAGGAGTTCCTCCTGAACAGGTCAGTACTCTTGATCGTCTTCTCTATGTTGCAGACAGGGGCATGGGGGCTTTGGAATATCAACCTGGAGAATCGCTTTCTATACAAAGGAGCCCTCTGGATATAGAAAAGCTGACAGAGCTCTCAGAAATGGTTTTGAACAATAAAAAAGGCCTTCAGAAGAGCTTGAATAATGCTGAGGATCGAGCTGCTGCATTATCTGTTATACGAGTAGGTTCCAGTGCCGGTGGAGCAAGATCTAAGGCGCTTGTCGCATTGTCCTCAAAAGAGAAGCTCCTTGATGGAACAGTCAGTCATGGAAAGAACTACAGCTATTGGATATTGAAATTTGACAGCAGTTCTAACAGTGATCGGGATTCCAAAGATCAAAAGGGGATGCCCCTGGTTGAATATATTTATAGTCAGATAGCAAAAGATGCGGGTATCCATATTCCCAAAACCCGTTTACTGGAGAGTGGGGATGAGAAGCACTTTCTGATTGAACGATTTGACAGAATCATCCGTAATGAAAAGATTGATAAACTTCACTACGCCTCCTGGTCAGGCTTGGCTCATGCTGATAGAGACGATGAAAACTCTTATGAACAGCTTATTCTGTTACTTCGAAAGATGAAATTCGGGGATGAAGAGTGTAGAGAGATTTACAGACGGGCAGTTTTCAACATTCTTGGTAGAAATCAGGATGATCATACAAAAAATACAGGATTTCTTATGAACCGGGCAGGTAAGTGGAGTCTGGCTCCTGCATTTGATCTTACCTACTCCTATGATCCCTATGGGCGTTGGACACAAAATCATCAATGTCGGCTAAATGGTAAAAATAATGATTTTGAATTATCTGATTTGTTAAAATTCGGATCTTTTTGCAATTTAAGTGGATCTGAGAGTCGGAATATTATTTATCAGATCAGAGATGCTTTTGAACAATTTTCAAATATGGCTGTGAAAATGGGTCTCTCTGAAGAATTCAGAAAAACAATAGAAGCAAATTTACGCTTGGGTATTGTAGAGTAGTGGAGTGTGGGAAAGGGTGGACCCACCGGGGTTCTCCTGAATTCAACATGAAAAAAAGATAAAATCATATCAAAATAAATAATGGCTATTCAGTTGCCTGCGGATATAGCCGAACTTTGTAATATGCAAAAGTACAGATCCGGATTCATCATTTTAATTTTATTGACTGCTGTCTCTTTTTCATTGAGTGCCCAGCCTGCCAGTCATACACTACAGCAGGGTGAAACACTATACAGTCTTTCAAGAAAATACGGGGTCTCTGTTTCAGAGATCATGAATGCCAACAGTATCAGTTCGCCTGAGAACCTTTCGGTGGGCAGTCACCTGATTATTCCGGGACTGACAAGTCAGAATACTGTAAATAATTTAAGTAAATCCGAGTATATCGTTCAGAAAGGTGATACCTTTTATAGAATAGCCAAGAATCATGGACTGAGTGTTAATGAACTTCTTGCTCTGAATGATTTCAGCGGTAACAAAATATTGAAGCCCGGAGAATCCATAGTTGTAGCTGCAGGAACTTCATCGGCAAATGTTACCGTTACACCTGTGGCTGAAAACGAGCCTGCGGCAATATTAAGCGCTAATTACTCAGAAAACCTTGATTGGCCTGTGGAAGGTCAGAAAAAAGCATTGACCGGAAAACTAAGAGGTGTGAAAATAGAAGCCCCTGAGTCATCCTTGGTTCGCTCCATTGCTTCGGGCAGTGTTGTCTGGACGGGACCCTATAGGGGATTTGGTCAGGTCGTACTGATTGATGTGAATGGTTTTATTTACCTTTACGGTGGTAATGAAGACGTATTTGTCAATGTTGGCGAATATGTACGTGCCGGTTCCCGCATTGGAAGATTAGGTAATTCAGGTCTTGCAACTAGAACTGTAAACATGTATTTTTCAGTATTCAAAGACGGAATCCCTGTAAGCGTGGTATCAGCACCCCGGGGATAATCCAAAATCCCGGTGGTAGTATGAGACGTTATGATAATGAGACGAAAGATAGCTTGAATAATGAAACAGATCCTCTAGCCCTGTACCTGAAACAGATCTCCAGGTACAACCTGCTGAACATCGGTGAAGAGCAGGATATTGGTATCCGTCTTGAGAAGCTGGGTATACAGCTTGAAGAACTTGCTAAAGAGTCTGAGGAAGAGAATCTCTCTACTGAAGATTACGGTATTCAGAAAGCCCTGTTTGATGAGCAGGTTAAAACTCTTAAAAACAAGATGATCCAGTCTAATCTGCGTCTGGTAGTCTCCATTGCCAAGAAATATCAGCATCGTGGTATGTCTCTCCTTGACCTGATTGATGAAGGAAATATCGGTCTTATTGAAGCTGTAGACCGTTTCGACTATACAAAGGGCTGTCGTTTTTCAACTTATGGTACCTGGTGGATCAGACAGGCGATTATCAAGAGTTTGGCTGATAAATCCAGAATCATTAGAATCCCCATTCATATGCTTAATACAATCAAGAAGAGTTACCTTGTGTCAAAACAGCTTACCCAGGACCTGGGGCGTGATCCTCTGCCCGAGGAAATGGCTGAATATATGAACCTGCCTGTAGAAAAAGTTAAGGAGATTATGTCCCTGTCACAGGAGACTGCCTCTCTGGATACAACCGTGGATCAGGATCATATGACCCGTTTGAGTGATTTGATCAAGGATGAACATAATCAGGAACCTATAGAGAGAGTATTCAACCTTTCTCTTCAGGATACGATCAATGATGTTTTAAAGCAGCTCAGTGAAAGAGAGATGAAAATTATTCAACTCCGCTTTGGATTGAATAATAAAAATCCTTTGACTCTGGAAGAGACCGGTAAGGTTCTGGGTATTACCAGAGAGCGTGTCCGTCAGATTCAGGAGATGGCGATCTCCAAAATGAGAAACTTTAAAATTATCAAAGATTTGGAGGATTATGTCTGAGTTTCCGCTGTGAAAACAGGAAGGAATATCCGATAATTTTAATATGGAAAGTATTCAACCTTTATTTTATGTTCAGCTTCGTGATGATTTTGATGACAGTTGTGAGGTAAGAGCAAAATCACCTTCATTTCCCGGGATGGTTGATCCCTTTCTTGAGGCTAACAATCATGTATCCACTGGGCGGGTTTATCCTGTTCTGCAGATAAAAGGGGATCATGAACTTTTGATTCTTGATGATAAAGGCTTTCTCTATGAGACCCCACGGCAGTTTTTCAAATATGCCGATAAAATCATAATTTGATTTTTTATTTCCCACAAATTACCCATGAAAAGTAAATAAGCCGAGAAGTGATATCACATACGATATCACTTTTGGTGTCATGTTGATGCTCTGAATTATGATATCACATACGATATCACTTTTGGTGTCATGTTGATGCTCTGAATTATGATATCACATACGATATCACTTTTGGTGTCATGTTGATGCACTGAATTATGATATCACATACGATATCACTTTTATGGACATCTTCGATTTGCCAGATTTAATTCTATACTGATTCACTGATTATCAGCGAATCAAAGGCCTCCGCAATAACCGGCCAGGCATATACTGCTATGGCAGTTCTTATATCTCTGCTTAGTCTCTGCCTTGCGCTTGAGTTCAATTCGAGTAGCCGTCGGAATTTTTCAGTTATATCATCGTTCTCACTGTAAAGGCATCGTGAATGAAACTCTGATGGGAGCACTTCCGGATAGGCCAGTCTGTTTGGAAGCAGAGGAATAGCGCCACTGCTCATAGCTTCTACAACGGATATTCCGAAATTTTCCTGCATAGCTGTGCTGATAACAAAATCAGACTTCTGCAGCCAGGTCTCATATTCTACTCTGCTCTCTGCGTAACCATAATGCAGGAGTTCTTCCTTGAAGGTTTCCCGTGCATCAGCAAAACATTTAGGGCTGTCCTTATAGGATTCTCCAAGGAGGATCAGTTTGAATGGAATCTTGCGATTCTGCAGATCAGTAAGGAATACAAAGAATGCTTCAGGGTTTTTGTCATGTTCCCATCTCTGGTTCCAGAGGATAACGGGAGCCGGGGAGGATGTTCTATCAGGAGCCGATTGAGGAGAAGATTCAACGAGATGACAACCCGGAGGAATTATCTGAGTCTTGGTTCTGAAAAGCTCCGATGGATCTGCGGGTTTGCTGTCAGGAAGCCTGGATGTGAAATCCTTGAATTTACTAAGAAAACTTTCCAGATTGTAATTTGAGTTAAATATAAGTCTGTCGGCTGTCAGAAAGTTCAGATAATCCTTCCAGACATAATGAAAGTCTCTTTTTTCTCCCGGACTCAGAGGATAATCCAGCTGATTCTCATGGACATAGAGGATGTGAGGAAGATCGTGCCAGCCGGTGAGTCCTTTAAATTGAGTAAGATCCATGAGGTTTGTGGTCAGAATAAGATCAGGCTTTTTTATCTCCTGGGAGCTTATCAGCTGTGCAAAAGCCAGCCCGGCTGATTCCATTCTCCATTTCCAGAAACGTCCGGGAAGGGTGAGGAGGCGGATACTGTGCTTTGAGTGCCGGATAAGTCCATCGGCAAAGTATTTGTGAGAGCCCCCATAGAATGGTTCAAGGAAAAGTATATCAGCCATGGCTCTACTATAAAGGGAATTCCATCGATGAAAAAGAGTATGTACACGTGTTGCAAATCAGCTGAGCTCCGGTCTATTATTCCTCTATGATAAAAGATCGATATAAAGCTGTGATTTTCGACCTGGATGGTACTCTTGTAGACTCAATGAAAGATATTGCCTCCGCTGTGAACAGGGTTCTGAAAGACTTCGGTCTGCCTGCTCAGGATACTGAATCTTTCCGCAGTCGTGTGGGCTGGGGACTGAAACGATCTCTTGAGATGACACTTCCCCCTGAGCGCATGGGAGATATGGATACCGGGATGGAGCTTCTGTTGAAGTACTATCGTGAAAATCCCTCTGCCGAGACTGAAGTCTATGAAGGTAATTTCGAGCTTATAGAAGATCTGAAAGAGCGTGAAATCGCTCTGTTTGTCTATACCAACAAGGACCAGCTGACTGCGGAGAAGATCATTGGGGATATTTTCCCTGCTGCAACATTTGATTCAGTGTTCGGCGCGGTTCCGGGAAAGGCTCTCAAACCCGATGCTCAGGCAGTTAAAGCTGTTATAGCCCAGACAGGATATGCAGACAGGGAAATTCTTTATATCGGAGATTCCGAAGTGGATATGGAGACAGCTGCAGCTGGAAACCTGGATACTCTGGCTGTTCTATGGGGCTATAGACAGCGGGACCAGTTGGAAAAGTATGAAAAATTGGCATATATGGAAAGTCCTGATGAAATAAGGCGCTGGATTGTATAAACTTAATCGCATAAACTTAAACGCATAAACTTGATCACATAAACTTTGATAAAACAGCATTAGAATAATTTTTAGGGGATATGAATGGAAAGGGAAGAACTGATTGCCAAAGCAAAAGACTATCTTGAAAAGGAAGATGACAGTCGTTTCAGCGACCAGGTCGCTGCTCTGTTAAAAGAGGAAGACTGGGAAGAGCTGAATGACCGCTTTTATACGGATCTGGCTTTCGGTACCGGAGGACTCAGAGGTGTAATCGGTGGAGGGTTAAACAGAATGAACCCTTATACCGTCAGAAAAGCCACACAGGGTCTGGCTTCCTACATCGTAAAGAATGTAGAACAGGGAAAACGCAGAGTTGCTCTGGCCTATGACTCCCGTCACTATTCAGATCTTTTTGCCCTGCAGGCCGCACTGGTATTTGCAGGAAACGGAATTGAATGTTTTCTCTATACCTCATTGAGGCCTACTCCCCAGCTCTCCTACACAGTACGGGAACTTAACTGCTGCTCCGGTGTAATGGTCACAGCCAGTCACAACCCAGCTGAATACAACGGATACAAGGTGTACTGGAATGATGGAGGACAGATCACTGCTCCCCATGACTCAGGAATTATTGCCGAAGTACGTGCTGTTACCGATACGATCAATGTTATTACAGAAGAGAAGGCAAAGGCCGACGGCCTTCTTCATATGATTGATGCAGATATTGATAAACCCTACCTGGATATGGTTATTGCCCAGTCCCTCCGGCCTGAACTGGTAAAAGAGAAAGGTAAGGATCTTAAGGTTGTTTATACTCCTCTTCATGGATGTGGAACAATTCCTGTTGAGAACGCCCTGAGCCGTATGGGTATTACCGTTGTGACCGTAAAAGAGCAGAGAGAACCTGACGGAGCATTTCCAACAGTTGCTTTCCCCAACCCGGAAATCACACCTGCCATGCAGATGGCTCTGGACTATGCGGTGCGTGAAAAAGCGGATCTTGTCATGGGAACCGATCCCGATGCCGACCGTCTTGGAATTGCCGTACCCCAGGGTGACGGCTATACCCTGATTACCGGTAACCAGCTGGGATGTCTCCTGACTGACTATATTTTCCTTTCCAGAAAAGAGCTGGGAACTCTGCCTGAGAATGCCGCATTTGTAAACACCATTGTTACCACCGACCTTCAGTTGAAAATTGCCGAGTCCTACGGTGCCGAAACCTTCAAAGTTCTGACGGGTTTCAAATTTATCGGTGAGAAGATGAGAGAGTTCGAAGAGTCCGGCTCTCATACCTACATCTTTGGTGGAGAAGAGAGTTACGGCTTTCTGGTTGAGAATGAAGTTCGTGATAAAGATGCTGTTTCAGCCGCTACAATGACTGCAGAGATGGCTCTGTGGAATGTGGCTCAGGGACGTTCAGTTCTTGACCACCTCAATGATATTTATGCCCGATTCGGTTACTACGAAGAGAGTCTGATTTCCCAGTACTTCAAGGGAGAGTCGGGACAGGACGTTATGGCCGGTCTTATGACCAAACTCAGAGAGACACCTCCCGCTTCACTTGGTGGAGTAACTATCAATGCCTTAAAGGATTACAAGGACGGTACGACCCGTAATCTGCTCACAGAAGAGATGGATACGGATATTGATCTGCCTTCCTCAAATGTACTGCAGTTTGTTCTGGAAGACGGTAGTCTGATCACAGCACGTCCCTCCGGTACTGAGCCCAAGATTAAGTTCTATGCTTCCATCTGTGGAGAGAAGGGACAGGAGCTGGCCGCTGCCAAGGAACAGGTTGCCGCCAAGATGAAAGCCATCGAAGCCGATATTATGGCCATGATGCCTCAGGGCTGATTTTCAATAGCCGAATCGTTTGCGCCGGGCTGTATCCATTTGTGACAGAATATCCCTGAGATGGCTCTCATCCAGGGTTTTCTCGTCAATCTGATCCTGAAGGGTCTTTATGTATTTTTCTTCCATATTATAGAGCTCATCACCCAACTCTCCCGACCAGACTAATTTGGTTATCTCATCAGGTTGATGGTGCAGGGCCGAGAGTCTCTCAGTGAGTACAAGGCTTAGATGCCATCTCACATCATCTATTTCAAGGCTGTATTCTTCCAGCAGTTTTTTTATGTTCATAAGGCCTCCCCTAATTCTGTGCCTATGCTAGCAGAAATATTTTGTCTTCCCTATCCCGGGAGCTGAAAAAAATGTATTATTTTGCCATGAGCAACGATAATTCAGTAACAATTTATACCGACGGCGGCTGTACGGGGAATCCCGGACCCGGTGGTTGGGCCTGTGTCCTCCTTACAGGGGGAGAAGAGCATCATTTTTCAGGCGGTGATGAATCAACAACCAATAATAGAATGGAAATGACTGCCGTGATTACATCTTTGAAGCAAGTAATGGAGATGGGATTGCCCCTGAAGGCCCAGATTTATACAGACTCTCAGTATGTTAAAAACGGACTGACCCAGTGGATTCATGGCTGGATCAGAAATGGCTGGAAAACTGCAGCCAAGAAACCTGTAAAGAATAAAGAACTCTGGATAGAGATGAAAGAACTCTGCGATCAGTTTGAACTCACCTGGCACTGGGTAAAGGGCCACTCCGGAGACAAGTACAACGAACTCTGTGATACCCTTGTTGAAACAGAGCGTATGAAGTTTCAATAAGAGTTATAGTTTCGTAGAAAAAGAGCTTCCTGCAGGGAGCTCTTTTTTTGACTCATCTTTTTGAATCACTTCTTGAAGCAATAGGCTGATCCTGACCGTATCTTCTGCATAAGGAGCATCATATGCAGGTATACAGTTTTGTGGCAGCCGGATTCGAGGGGCATCTGATACATGTGGAGGTATTCATCCGCCGGGGAATTCCCGCAGTGGATATTGTCGGCCTCCCTGATGGAGCTGTACGTGAAGCCCGTGACAGAATCCGGGTAGCCATACTTCAATCAGGTTTTCAGTTCCCTTCGGGACGGATTCTAATCAATATGGCCCCGGCGGATATCCGTAAAGAGGGCTCCTCCTTTGATCTTTCATTAGCACTTGCTGTTCTCCTCGCATCAGGACAGATCTCCACAACTGCCTGTAGTTCTACAGGACAAACTAACGAGCATTGGCTTGTTCTGGGTGAGCTTGAGCTATCAGGCCGTCTCCGCCCTGTTAAAGGGACCCTTTCCGCCGTATCCGCTGCTCTTAAGAAGGGAATCATTAATATCATGCTCCCCGCAGCAAACATGGGAGAGGCTTTCTCCGCTGGAGCCAGAGAAGTCAGAGGCCTTAATCATTTGAGTGAACTGAAAGAGAAGTCCAGCTTTGTAACATCTGCTCCTGACCCGGCAATCATAAATACAACCACTTTCAAAGAATACCAAAGAACTCCTCCCGATATCAGAGATCTGAAGGGGCAGCTCGGTCTGAAACGGGCTCTTGAAGTTGCTGCTGCCGGTGGTCATCATATGCTGATGTTCGGACCTCCCGGATCAGGGAAAACTCTTGCCTGCACAATGCTGGAAGGTTTGCTCCCGGAGATGGAGGACGAGAGATCCTTTGAAGTTTCCCGGATATGGAGCCAGGCAGGACGGCTGGGGCAGGGGGGAGGAATCTTACGTCGTCCACCTTTCCGATCTCCTCATCACTCGGCCACCCTGGAAGGCTTGATAGGAGGTGGAGTGCATCTGACCCCAGGAGAGATATCTCTTGCCCATGGGGGAGTCCTCTTTTTGGATGAAACTCCTGAGTTTCAGGGGCGTATTCTACAGAGTCTGAGAGAGCCCCTGGAAAATGGACGGGTGACCCTGGTCCGGGCAGGGAAGTCCTACTGGTTCCCTTCAGATTTTCAGTTGATCATGGCGGCCAATCCCTGTCCCTGCGGCAATATGGGTAGAGGTAATTCTGTCTGTATCTGCACGGAACTGGAGATAAGCCGCTACTGGAAAAAAATAGGTGGGGCGTTGATGGACCGGATTGATATCAGGATGCCCGTGGAAGCGGTAGCACCTGAAGTTCTCCTTACAGAAAGTGAGGAGAGTTCTGAAGATCTCCGCTTGAAGATTGATGATGCCGTGGAGAGGCAGAAACATCGGTATAAAGAGATAGGAATTTACAGGAACAGGTCCCTTTCCGGGGCAATGACTCAGGAGTTCTGTCCTCTAAGTAAAGATTTAGAGGAATATTTTACCTTGATGGCCAGGAAAATCAGTTTTTCCTCCCGGGCCTGTCACTCTGTTCTAAAAGTAGCCCGTACCATTGCTGATCTGGCAGGTCATGAAAATATCCAAAAGGAGGATCTGGAGGAAGCCGGGCAGTACAGGCGGTATGGGGACAGCAGTTTATTCTGGAATGAGGGGTAGAACCCAGGGAGTGTCTGAATACTGAGATAGAACGACCTTTAATAGAAAACAGTTTTAGAATTGGATTTCTGAATTATTATAAAAATATTGGAATCATGAGTTAAATGAATAACTTTCTCCTATACTTTATGTCGGGAGATCAATATGAAAAAAATGGGTTTGTTATTTAAAACATCTGTTTCTATAGGCTTTATTACAGTTCTTCTTCTAGCAATTCTTTTAATCATGGTTTCAACAATTTCAATTAATAATGTTAATGATAATATTGCAATAATCACTAAAGAAACAGCTAGTAATTATGCACAGATAGTTAAAAATTATCTGCAGGAACCACTTGATGAATCAAGATCTTTAAAATCGATTTATCAGGGGATTGTTCAAAATCAGAAAACAATTGAAATCAGTAGAGACGAGTCCAATCTTATATTGAAATCCTATATTGAGGATCATCCAAAATACCTGGGAGTATATGTTCTTTTTGAGCCGGATCAATTTGATGGGCAGGATGATGTTTACAGAAACACATTGCATCATGATGAAACCGGGAGATATATCCCTTACTGGTATCTCGATGATAACGGAAAAGGTGCTATTGATATTCTAATGGAATATGAAGAGGATTCTTCCGGCTGGTACCAGTATCCAAAAAGAAACAATCGTGAAGCAATACAGGACCCTTTTCTATATCCAATCGGTGGAGTTGATGTTCTGATGACAAGCCTTACAGTTCCTATTCAAAACGTATCAGGAAATTTTATTGGTATAGCCGGAATCGATGTCTCAATTGATGAAATAGCACAAATGGCCGCAAATCTTAAAATAGAAGAGTATGAGGATGCTTATATAACGATTTTTTCACAAAATGGTATTGTTGCAGGTAGTCAAAATGTTGAATGGCTTGGTCAATCAGTTGAGGATATCATTGATCAGAATGATTATATCCAGTCTATTAAATCTGGTAAATCTTTTTCAACTGATGTTGAAAATAATGGAAAATTGTACTTCACATATGGAGTTCCTTTTAATATTGGTTATACCGATAGCCAATGGATGGTAACTTTCAGTGTAGCCCGTAATGAGCTCTATCAAACTGTAAACCGTATGATAAGTATTTTTGTGGTTATTGGTTTGGGATTTCTGCTAATACTGATGTTTGTGGTTTTTATTATTATTCGAAGCATCACTACAAGTGTGAAACAAATCACATTAATGGCATCAGATGTTTCAAAAGGTGATTTAACCCGTGAGCTAAAGTTAAACCGCAATGATGAAATTGGTATCATGGGAAATACTCTTCATTTGATGGGTGACAGCCTCTCTGAAATTGTTTCGAATGTTAGAAAATCAGCTCTAACAGTGACTCAAAGCAGTAGCGAAATAAATAAAACGGCTCAATCCTTAAGTCAGGGTGCTTCAGAACAGGCCGCATCCGCTGAAGAAGTCTCTTCTTCTATGGAGCAAATGGCTTCAAATATTCAACAGAATACTGAAAATGCAAAAAAAACAGAATCCATTTCAGAACAAGTTTCTATTGATGCCGAAGAAGGTGGAAAAGCAGTTGCTGAAGCTGTCGTCGCTATGAAACAAATTGCAGAAAAAATTTCAATAATCGAAGAAATTGCAAGACAGACTAATCTTCTTGCTTTGAATGCCGCAATTGAAGCAGCCAGAGCAGGAGAAGCAGGAAAAGGATTTGCTGTTGTCGCTTCTGAAGTCAGAAAACTTGCAGAGAGAAGCCAGAGTTCAGCTACAGAAATTAGTAATCTATCTACTTCTTCTGTGAATATTGCAGTAAAAGCTGGTGAATTATTGAATCAACTTGTTCCAAGAATTAGAGAGACAGCTTCACTTGTTCAGGAAATCAGCCATGCCAGTGAAGAGCAGAATTCCGGAGTTGAACAAATCAACATAGCACTTATACAACTGGATAAAGTAGTACAGCAGAATGCTACATCATCTGAAGAGATGGCTGATACTGCTTCGGTGATGAATAATCAGGCAGTTGAGTTGAATTCATTTATGAGTTTTTTCACACTCAAGAAGCGATATAGAGATACTGAACAACTACAGTCTACTAACTCAGAAAAAAAACATATTACTCATGAATCAATGATTAATGAAAAAAAGAGCATAGAAACAAGACTCACTCAAATTGATTCAAAGGATAATAAAGATTCAGACTTTACTGAGTTCTAGATATTCAGACGTTTGGTAAAAAATCTCTTTTGTCATGAACTGTGAAAAATCATATAATTCTAATTAAATAAGGAATATGTTGTGTCTACCACTATCCGGATTGCTACAGTTCGATGCAAAGAGGGTATTTTTTCCTATAAAAAAGTACTATTACATAGAATACTGCTAAAAACTCTTGTCTGTACAATACTGGAAGAGGCGGGTGCCTGTTTTAAAATCCGGTAAACAATAAATCAATGGCAGATGTAAATTCTTGTCTCAGAGCTGCAGCATTCATGACTCTCTCACCCATCAATTCAAGGGGAACGGCCGCCAATTCTGATATGAATATTATATATTCTTCATTTTCAATACTTATAGGGATATGAATCCGGGAAATTTTCTGGTCTGAATAATCTGCTTCTTTTCTGAGAGGTGCAACAATTCTGCTTACCAATAGATCCATTGGATCAGATTGAAGGTTGATAAGAAAGGGAACCACCTTTGAACTTTTCTGATTTTTATTTCTGAATATATCAAATTGATTCATTAAAAAGTCCTCAATTCATCACTGAATACACCATCTTCAGTAATGCGCTGATTATATCTATTGAGATTGGCTTTATTTTCTTCGACCCAGTCTTCTTCAGCCTTCTTTTTTAATTCATCTTTTATTGCTTTTTCAAGTAGGGTTGAGATCACTATATTCTGACTCTTTGCAGATTCCAGTAATTCCTTGTCTATACTCACATTTGTTCTCGTTTTCATGTGCATAGATTATCACATTAAATGTGTGTAGTCAAAATATTCATAGAGCGAGAGGGAAATCAACATCCCTCAGAATTATTGAATCCAGTTATATCTCAGCTTGGAGAGATCTTCTGGTTCATGGTGGTTTAAGAATTCAAATAAACCTTTATAATTTTTCTTCAATTGTTTTCGTGAAATTGGGTGATGAGAAAATGTCTTCTATGATCAGACGGCCTGAACCGATTGGTCCGCATTTATCCTGCAGGTCCGTGTATCTTATCTGCAGGTCTATGGTAGCGATGTGAGTTGCTCTCCGGAGAATCTCTTCCCTTATTGCAGAAAGGAATAAATTACCAGAATTAGTGATCCCACCGCCGATTACAACCATTCCGGGATTGGCAAAGATGACTAATTTAGCCAGGACACTACCTAAATTCTTTCCGCTCTCCTTAATGATTCTCAAAGCGAACATATCTCCCATCTGGGCAGCTTCACCGACATCCTTTGATGTCACCTTATGATTTTCAGTAAGTTTTTTTTCAAGAAGGGGACTGTCTCCCGTCATTGCGACTTCAAGACCCTTCTTCGCTATGGCAGGAGCTGCAGCGATTGTCTCAAGACATCCAATATTACCGCAGTGACAAAGCTTTGTTTCCCTGTCTAAAGCGATATGTCCTATATCTCCGGCACTCCCTTTTGCACCTCTGTATACTCTGCCTTCCATGAAAAGGCCACATCCTATTCCATTACCCACTTTTACAAATATGAAATCATTTTCATCCTGGGCGATTCCCGAATATGCCTCTCCCAGAGCCATTACATTAACATCATTATCCAGTAGTACAGGACATGAGAAATGGTTTTCATATATGGATTTTATCGGATATTGATGCCACAGCGGTAGATTTGGAGGTGTTTCTGTAATTCCCTGATGAAAATCAACAGGAAAGGGAAAACCGAGACCGATACCCCATAAGTCTTTTTTTATGATTTTGGCTTCGGAGATGAGTAAATCTATTTTTTCAATGATAAGTTTGTTGATGAACTTGGGATCCAGAATCGATTCAAGGTCGTAGACTGCTTCTTTGATTGTTTCCATTCTAAGATTGAAAAGACTGATACTCAGGCGGTGAACTCCCAAAAATACACCCAGGACGTATCCGGCATCAGGAACGATTTCAATCTGTAATTTTCTGACGGTATTTCCAGATTCTTTCGGTTTTATTTCCCTGATGATTCCTGTTTCTATCAATTTGTTGATTTGAAGAGACACAGTAGATTTAGCAAAACCGGTTTTGGCAACTAAATCGGTTCTATTTATGGAACCTTCATTCCTTATTATGTTGAATATAATCGAATCAGCAGATGGAGATACATAACTAGTTTTTCTCATTTTAACTAAATTAAAGGATCATCACCGGGAAGTCAATACCTAATTCTTATAAGATCGATAGTCGTACAAAAGTGTTTGACAAAAGACGAATAAGGTTTTACCATAATTCTAAAATAAGCTGAATAAAAAATCTTACGAATCCTTCGTTCTTGCCTGGACAGGATGATAAATGAAGCAGCATGAAAACTGTGAAATGGAGATAGATGTGATTAAAGTAGCAGGAATAGAATTCTCCCACTTACATATGGGTGATAATTTGAGAATGGTTTTTGAACATCCTGAGGCAGAAATCTGCGGAATCTGTCATTCTGAAAAATCACTGATGGGTCAGGCTGTTCAGAATTTTAAAATTCCGGAAAATAAAATTTTTACTGATTGGGAAGAGTGTATGAAGCAGACACAGCCCGATATAGTAATACTTTGTCCTCCAACAGCCGAACATACCCTGTGGGTAGAACGGATCGCTGCCTATGATGTCCATATCATTTTGGAAAAACCATTCGCCTCTACTCTGGAGGAGGCTGACAGGATCATAAATATACTTAAAGGCAGGAACAAACTTTTTGCCGTTAACTGGCCGCTGGCCTGGTATCCACCTCATGTTAAAGCAAAGGAGCTCCTCGATCAGGGTCTTATCGGAGATATCCGGGAGGTCCATTTTTATGATGGAAACAGGGGGCCTCTCTGGCATCTGGCTGATAAGGTTGAAACAAGTGCAGAAGAAGTGGAGAGAGGGAAGACCAAAAGCTGGTTCTATAAAAAAGAATTCGGCGGAGGGTCACTCCTTGACTACCTTGGTTATGGAACGACCCTGGGTGCCTGGTATCATGGCGGGGCTAAACCTCTGGAAGTTAGTTCTTCAACATTTCAGACTGAAGGACTTGAGGTCGATGAACACAGCATTACGACAGCCCGTTTTGAATACGGTCTTTCAAAATTTGAGACCAGGTGGGGCACTTTTACTGATCCCTGGGTCTATCAACCTCAGCCTAAATGCGGGTTTTATCTTGTAGGGACCGAGGGGACAATCAGCAGTTTTGATTTTGAAAAAACTGTACGGGTTCAGACCCGGACACACCCCGAAGGGATAGAGTATTCCGCCGATTCTCTGAAAGCTCCCTTTCATAATCCCGTGGCCTATATGATTCACTGTATCCAGAACAGTCTTTCCATTGAGGGACCCCTCTCAATAGAAATGGCCCGGATAGGACAGCAGATAGTTGACACAGCTTTTATATCTGCAAAATCAAAGAGAACTATGGATCTCATAGGGTAAGTGCGATATGGAAGATAACGAGAGTTATGGTTTAGGAAAAGTCGGGAGCACAAAAAGATTTGAGGCTCCTCTAATTGAATATATGCCTCCCAAGCCCCGTCATTATAAACCTTCAATAGCACTTATCGGCTGCGGCGGGATATCAGAACAGCATCTGATTGCCTATACAAAAGCCGGATGGAATATTTCGGTACTCTGTGATGTTAACCGTGAAAAGGCTGAAGGGGCTAAACATAGATTTAACCTGAGCTCAAGAATTGAAGAGAACTGGGAGAATCTGATTAATGATGATGAGATAGATGTGGTTGATCTGGCTGTTCATCCCAGGGTAAGGGATAGGATGTTTGAACCCTTTATCAACAGAAAAAAACATATCCTGTCTCAAAAGCCTTTTGTTACGGATATCGCGAGAGGGGAGGAAATCGTCGCTAAAGCCAGGGATGCCGGTATAAAACTGGCAGTGAACCAGAACGGGCGATGGTCTCCCCATTATTCCTATATAAGAGGTTTGATAGATGAGGGAGCCCTGGGTGATATTCAGGCGATCCGTCATTCAATATCCTGGGATCATACCTGGACTAAGGGGACTCCTTTTGAGGATATTCATTTTTTAATACTTTATGATTTCGGAATCCACTGGTTTGATCTGCTTGCCTGTTTTCTGAAAGGGCGAAAGGTAAATTCAATCTATGCAAAAGCTTCTTTTGCTGCAGGTCAGGATGTAAAACCTCCCTTTTTATCTTCTGTTATCTTTGATTATGAAGGGGGACAGGCATCCATCGATTTCAATGCTTTGACCCGTTACGGTCAGGAAGACAGAACTCTTGTCATCGGAAACCGGGGAACGGTTGAAAGCGTTGGTCTGGATTTATTATCACAAAAAGTAACATTCAGCTGTGAATCCGGTCAGGCCACTCCCGAATTGAAGGGAAGCTGGTTTCCAGATGGCTTTGTCGGTTCCATGGGTGAACTATTGTGTGGAATCGAGGAGAACAGGGAGCCTTCAAATAATGCTGCGGATAATCTCCTCAGTCTCCGTTTTTGTTTTGCGGCTCTTAAAAGTGCCAAGACAGGTCGCCCCGTTGATCCCTATGAGTCCGGTCTGTCTATAGTTAAGTGAATTCCCTATCCGTTGGAATGGGTTAATTATATTGTTAAAGGAGATCTTTATGAAAAGAAGTCTGTTATTTCTGTGTGTGATGATGCTGATCGGTAGTCTTTCCGCTTTTGCCGGAGGACAGGGTGAAGATGGAGAAGGTTATACTATCGGTATCAGTAATGCCTGGGTTGGAAGTGAATGGCGTACTCAGATGGTGGATGATGTAAAAGCTGCTGCCCAGCCTTATATTGATCAGGGACTGATTAAAGAGATCATTGTTCAGAGTTTTGATGTGAGCACTGAAGGTCAGATCGATCAGATCAGAAACCTGATTTCCAGCGGTGCAGATTTAATTCTTGTAAATCCTGCAGATGCCACTGCTTTGACCCCTGTTATCGCTGAAGCTAAATCCCAGGGAGTCATTGTTATCGGGACAGATACAGAATTATCATCTCCTGATGCCGTCAATGTTGCTATTGATCAGAAAGAGTGGGCAGCAATTTCCGCCCGCTGGCTTGTTGAAAAACTTGGTGGAAATGGTAATGTTGTATGTATAAACGGTTTTGCCGGACACCCTGCCAATTCAGCCCGTGTTAAAGGGTATACAGAAGTATTTAATTCTTATCCCGATATAAAAATCCTCAATGAAGTCAATGCCGACTGGGATAATGCAAAAGGTCAGGCTGCCATGGCTGATATGCTTGCTACATATCCTGATATCAATGGTGTATGGGTTCAGGATGGTATGGCTGCCGGTGCTTTCAGAGCTATTCAGGCTGCCGGAAGAGATGACATATTCTCAACTGGTGAAGCCAGAGTTGACTTCCTGAAAATGTGGAAAGAGGAAGAACTGGATATGATTGGTGTTGCCAATCCTCCGGGAGCAATGACTTCCGCATTCTTTGTAGGAATGCAGATGCTGGCCGGAAAGGAATTCAAGGATGGAATCTTTGAAGGTGCCTATGGAAACACAATTTATGTTCCTGTCCCCACAGTTGTGACAAATATTAACTTCGATACAGTCTACAATGCCTATAAAGACTATCCCGATTACTTTGCTGTTGACGGACATCTTACAGAGGCCCAGGCTGCTGCTTATTTTAAATAAGAGATTTCTATTAGCGTAAATTATTGTTCCCGGAGATACTGAAAGTATTCTCCGGGATACATATTCTCAGGATAGGTATAACATGGTTCCACTGTTAGAGCTCAGAGGTGTAACTAAAAGGTTCGGGGGGGTGCAAGCCCTCAGTCAAGGAGATTTTGTTCTTAATAAGGGCGAAATTCACTTTCTTGTAGGAGCCAACGGTTGCGGTAAAAGTACCCTCAGTAAAATTATTGTATGTGCCCTTGAAAAAGACGGGGGCGAGATTTTCTATAAAGGCGAGACTCTTAAACTTACAAGTCCGGCGGAAGCCCGTAAAGCGGGGATTGCCGTAGTATTTCAGGAATTGAGTCTTGTTCCTGACTTAACTGTTCAGGAAAATATGTTTCTGGGGAGTCAAAATCAGGGAACCCTGGGTTTTGTCGATTCAATATCTCAGAAAGAGATCTGTGAAAAGGCTCTCAGTCGCTTCAATGATGTCCTTTCTCAGGATATTGGCCCTGAAACTCCTGTGACCCACCTGTCTGCGGATGAACGGCAGATCGTTGAGATTCTAAAGGTCCTTATCCGGGAACCGGAGGTCATTATTCTTGATGAAGCGACTTCATCACTCCATGCTGCACAGGTAGAGATCCTTTTTGACATAGTCAGAGAGTTGAGGGATAAAGGATGTTCCATCATTCTTATCTCACATAAAATGAAAGAGCTTTTCGAGATAGGCGATAGAGCCACCATCATAAGAAATGGTGTAACCGTCGCCACTGTAGATTTGAAATCAACAACACATGATGAAATTGTCACTCATATGGTGGGTGAAGAACTTTCATCTTCTCAAAAAGAGGAGAGAGAGATCAGTGATCATGTACTTCTTGAAGTTAAAAACCTCAGTGCCCAGGGCTTGAAAGATATAAATCTCTCTCTCAAGAAAGGAGAAATCCTCGGTTTGAGTGGACTGCAGGGACAGGGACAGTCTGAACTTCTATTGACTCTTTTCGGGAACTCTCCTGATTTTAGAGGGGAGGTCTTGCTGGATAATAAACTTATGGGATTAAAATCTCCCGGTCACTGTATACGGGACGGTTTTTCTTATATCTCCGGCGATAGAAAAAAATACGGTGTATTTCAGATCAGATCAATTCTGGAAAATACAGTGTTGGCTCATATTAGGAAAAAGGGGTTCCTTTTTTTCAGTAGAAAAACACTAAAGATATCAGTTCTGCCTATATTGGAAAGACTCGGTCTTGTCTATGACAGTCTGGATCATTCCATCTCAAATCTGAGCGGTGGAAATCAGCAGAAGGTTATAATTGGCCGATGGCTGATGACCAATCCCAAGATAATACTGATGGATGACCCCACAAAAGGGGTGGATATAAAAACTAAAGAAGAGCTTTATACCTTGATGAAAGAACTTTGTGATGCAGGAGTTTCAATCCTTTGGAATTCCTCGGAAGATCAGGAAATCCTGAAGAATGCAGACAGGGTCCTGGTTCTGAATGAAGGCAGAATTGTTGATGAGCTCAGTGGGGAAAGATTAAGTGAATACGAACTCTATAAAGCCGCAATGGCTTAAAATAGATTGGAAGGAACGCTTCCGGAAGACTCCCTATTTACTGGGAATTGTGATTGTAATAATTCTTATGATCCTCTTGGGAATTCGTAATCCGAAATATTTGAGAATTGCTTCTCTGACAGTAAAGCTGAAGTCATGGATGCCATTATTATTTGCATCCTTCGGGCAGACCTTTGTCATTCTAACAGGGGGTATCGATCTTTCCCAGGGAACTATGATTGCCCTTGTAAATGTTATTGTTGTTCAGCTGGTGATGTATTTTGAAGGATCTATGCTGGGGATCATCATTGCCGTATCTGTCGGCCTTCTTGTGGGAACCGCCGCAGGGATAATTAATGGATTAATTTTAACCAGGCTGAGACTTCAGGCTCTTATTACAACCTATGCAACGGGAGTCATCTGGAGAGGTCTGGCTCTGGCAGTTATGGGAGAACCGGGAGGTCAGGTTCCCATGAGTTTTTACCATTTTTTTTCAGGTAAATTCCTATATATTCCGGTTGCTGTGTACTTACTTGGTTTTTCTATACTTCTGTATGTCTTTCTGCTGAAGAGAGGGACGGTCACAGAACTCAAAGCTGTTGGAGGATCTACAATGGCCGCCTTTGAGTCCGGTGTTAATGTAAATTCAAAAAAAGTCATGGCATACGGGATCTGCGGATTTTTTACTTCTCTGGCAACCCTGGCCATTATCGGCGAGACTATTTCAGGGAGTCCTCTTGCGGGTACGGGCTATGAACTTGAAGCCATCAGCTCCGCTGCCATCGGAGGAGCGAGTCTTTCAGGAGGATTCGGAAGCCCTATTGGAAGTCTTTTTGGTGGAGTCATAACCCGCCTGATAAATGATGTCATTTTTTTCTATGGTATAGATGTTAAATACCAGCAGTTGATGCAGGGAGTCATTATTATTCTTGCTCTATCCTTCGGATCTTTGCTGGCTCGGTCTTTGAGCAGGAGAGATAAATGAGTTCTAATAATATATTATCCAGACTTAAAAATCCTACAGTCATAGCCGCCGGCATCGCAGTTCTTCTGCTGATCATCGGCGAGATGAGAGCTCCCGGATTTGCAAGTTTTTCTCAGATTATTAATATGCTGACTGTTGCTTCATTCCTGGGAATCGTAGCCGCCGGGCAGAACCTGGTAGTCCTATCCGGAGAGGGAGGGATTGATCTTTCTGTTGGTAAAGTTGTTACTCTGGGAGCCATTATAGGCGGAGCCATAGCCAATGGTATGGATTCAGGTGTTCTTACGGCTTTTGCGGTGGTTATGATAGCTACATTTTCTGTTGGTCTACTGAACGGCATCGGAGTGACTCTTATTGGAATTCCCCCTCTTATTATGACTCTCAGTATGGGGATTGTTGTTGAATCGATCAGTCGTTTTATAACGGGGGGACTTGCTGTAAAAGGGGCAACCCCTTTTATGCTTATGGTCGTCACAGGGCGTTTTCTGGGCATCCCCGGTATTGTTTATATCTGGATTCTATTTACCATCCTGTTCATTTTGTTTCAGAGAAATTCGCAGTTTGGAATGAGCCTGTACACTATGGGCAGCAACAGTAAAGCAGCACGTTTGTCGGGAGTGAATGTCAAATGGATCAGAATCCTCACATATGGACTGAGTTCCATGCTTGCCGGTCTAGCCGGATTCCTGTACCTGGGATATCTGGGATCAATCTATAATATCTCTCTTGGAAATAAATATAATCTCTCTTCTGTTGTTGCAGTTGTGGTGGGAGGGGTCTCTCTTGCGGGTGGGAAAGGCGGTTACCTAGGCGTGGCTGTCGGTTGTATTCTGCTGCAGTTTCTCGAGAGCTTTCTGACTGTTCAGAGCATTCCACCGTGGGGAAGAGAAATTGTTATGGGAATAACACTCCTGGTTCTATTGACTGCCTATGCACGGGAAACCAAGCTGCGCCAGTAATATAAAGAGCCGGTAATTGAAAGTAAATGAGTAATTTTATTAAGGAGATCATCAACTATGACTTATGATAAAAGCGTAGCGGTAATAGGATGCGGATTTATAGGTCCCGTTCATATAGAGGCATTGAGACGTTTGGGAATAACGATCAAAGGTGTATTGGGAAGCAGTCCTGAAAAGTCAAAAAAAGCCGCTGAAGCCCTGGGACTCGGGGTAGGATATGATTCTCTGGATGATCTTCTTAAGGATGATGAAATTGGCGCTGTCCATATTACATCTCCCAATAAATTTCATTTTGAACAGACAAAAAGATGCCTGGGAAGCGGTAAACATGTGATGTGTGAAAAACCACTGACCATGAACTCATCTGAATCGGCCCGCCTGGTTGAAATAGCTTCAGACAGCGGTTTGATCACCGGGGTGAACTACAACATTCGTTATTATCCCCTTAACATCGAATCAAAAATCCGCGCCGGAAAAATGGGAGCTATCCATGAAATCTATGGCGCCTATGTGCAGGATTGGCTTCTGGAGAAGACTGATTACAACTGGCGCGTACTATCCGATGTCAGCGGCCCTCTCAGGGCTATCGGCGATATCGGTACACATTGGCTGGATTTGATCTGTTTCATAACAGGCAAAACAATCGATTCTGTCTGCGCGGATCTATATACAATTCATCCTGTCCGAGAGCGTCCTGTGGGAGAAGTGGAAACATTCTCCAATAAAAAAGCATCAAACCTTGAAGAAGTTCAGATTGATACGGAAGACGGTGGAAATGTGCTTATCCGCTTCACCGACGGCAGTCGCGGAAGTCTCAGGGTTTCTCAGGTTGCGGCAGGAAGAAAAAACAGGATCAGCTATGAAATCTGCGGTGCTGAAGAGACAATCGCATGGAATGGCGAGTCTCCCAACAGTCTCTGGATCGGTAAAAGAGATGAGATGAACAGTAGGTTGATCAAAAATCCCGCTCTACAGTCAGAAGAAGCTAATTACTTTACCAGCTATCCCGGAGGTCATGCAGAAGGTTTTCCTGATAGTCATAAGCAGTGCTTTAAGGCTTTTTATGATGCCATACTCGAGAATAATCCCCCCGTTCCTCACCCCAGCTTTAAAGACGGTCATAAAGAAATGCTTCTTTGTGATGCAATATTAAAGAGTGCCCGGGAATCCAGATGGATAAAAATCAATAAATAAAGGAAGGATAAAATGATTGAATTAGGATTTGCATCTGCCATCGTACCAGATTTAAATTTTGATGCTGTAATAGATAAGGCCTCAGAAATCGGTTACTCCTGTGTCGAAGTAATGTGCTGGCCCAAAGGAAAGGCCGAACGAAGATATGCAGGAATTTCCCATATTGATATGGATACCCTGAATGATGAAGAGATTAGCCGTATTCAGGAAAAATGCCGGGCAAAAGGGGTCAGTATCAGCGCTCTGGGTTATTATCCCAATCCCCTTGATCCCGACATGGACGCTGCTGAACAGGCGGTAGATCACATTAAAAGTGTCATACGGGGATCTGCCCGACTGGGTATTGGCAAAGTAAATACATTTGTCGGTAGAGACTGGACAAAATCTGTGGAGGATAACTGGCCCCGTTTTCTCAGTACCTGGAAAGACATCATATCAGTAGCGGAAGAGTTTAAAGTACAAGTTGGAATCGAAAACTGTCCTATGTTCTTTACAGACGATGAGTGGCCCGGTGGGAAAAATCTTGCAACTACTCCGGTTATTTGGGAAAGAATGTTCAATGATATTCCCTCTGATTACTTCGGATTAAACTACGATCCTTCCCATTTCGTCTGGCAGCAGATGGATCATGAAGCTCCTTTGCGGGACTTTTCTGAGAAAATATTCCATGTTCATGCCAAGGATGTCAGGGTAGACCGTCACAGCTTGAACCGCGTTGGGATTATGGCCAATCCATTGGAATACCATACTCCTAAACTGCCGGGAGCCGGAGAAATCAATTGGGGCCGTTTCTTCTCGATATTGGGAGATACGGGATATGATGGACCGGTTTGTGTAGAAGTTGAAGACCGGGTCTTTGAGGGAAGCGATGCAGCACGAATCAAATCTCTTGAGCTCTCATACAGATACCTGAAGAATTTTATAGCATGAGTAAGAAAGAATTTATAAATACAATAGAGCATCAGGGAGGGAAAATCCCTCTGGATTTCGGATCAGGACCGACAACGGGTATTCACTGCAGTGTCATAAGAGATCTGCGTCAACATTTCGGACTGGAGAATAAACCCGTTAAAATAGTTGAATCCTATCAGATGCTCGGTGAAGTTGATGAAGAGTTGAAAGGTATTTTAGGGATCGAAACTGAATCGGTAGCCCCCAGGAACGGAATGTTCGGTTTTGCCAATGAAGATTGGAAAGAGTGGAAAACTCCCTGGGATCAGGAAGTGCTCGTTCCCGGCAAGTTCAACACTGATGTTGAAGATAACGGTGATATTCTTATTTATCCAGAAGGGGACAGAGCTTCCAAACCCAGCGGTAGAATGCCGGCCAGTTCCTATTTCTTTGACAGTATTATCCGCCAGGGTACTTTTGATGAGGATAATTTGAAGCCTATGGATAATCTTGAGGAATTCGGACTCTGGGGACCGGAAGACATGGACTATGTAAGCAAAGAGGCGGATAGAGTCAGAGATCTGGATCGTTATGTCCTGGCTAATCTTGGTGGGACTTCACTTGGTGACATTGCTCTTATTCCGGCACCTTTCCTGAAGAATCCAAAGGGAATTCGTGATATTACGGAGTGGTATATGTCCACGGTCATCCGTACTGATTATATTCATGAAATATTTGAAAAACAGTCTGATATTGCTCTGGAAAATCTCAAGATGGCTTTTGCGTGCAGTGGTACAGCCTTTGATGCAATTTATCTCTGTGGAACGGATTTCGGTACCCAGAATTCAACATTCTGTTCGGCCGATACATTCAGGGCACTCTGGATGCCCTACTATCAAAAAATGACTGACTGGATTCATAAGAATACGCACTGGAAAGTGTTTAAACACTCCTGCGGGGCGGTTTCTTCATTTTATCCTTTATTTATTGAAGCGGGCTTTGATCTGATCAACCCGGTGCAGATCTCTGCAGAGGGAATGGATCCACGAATACTCAAATCTGATTACGGCAGAGATGTGGTCTTTTGGGGCGGTGGAGTGGATACTCAACAGACGCTTCCATTCGGCAGCCCTGAAGATATCAGGAAAGAAGTTCTGGAAGGGTGCAGAATCTTTTCGGAATCAGGCGGTTTTGTTTTTAATGCTGTTCATAATGTTCAAGCCGAAACACCTGTTGAAAACTTTATTGCGATGATTGACGGTTTGAATGAATACAACAGAATTTTTAATAATTCTTTGAATGAATAGCCCTTGTTGGGCAGATATTAATAAATAATGCCTCCAAATATAAGTGTATTAAATCAGCCCTGTAATCAGAAAATATCAAGCACATTTGTGACTTGAAAATCTGTCTTTCCAGATGGAATCAGCAGACTTTTTTTATATATGGTGGGAGAAACGTCGAATCTCCTTTTGAAAGCCCTTCTGAATGAATGGGCACTTCCATACCCTGTATTTTCTGCTATCGAATCGATTGTATTGCTTCTGGTTTTGAGTAATTCGCAGGCTTTTGTCAGACGAAGAGATTCAAGATATGAAGCAAATGACTGTTCGAATGAATCATAAAAAAAATGATACAGATAGGATTCCTTATAGCCTAATTGATCTGCAACAGCATCCAGATTAAGATTCTGATCTGAGTAATTTTTATCAATATATTTCAGGATTGTTTCTTTTAGATTTTGCAATTCTGTGTTGTTCAGTTCTGTTACTTTATGTACCAGCCGGGTGAACAGTTCCCTAATTATATTAAATTTTTCAATGGCTGATGTCGGTGATGATATTGTGTGTGTATCAATGGTACTCTTGTTATTATCCTGATATTTCTCATTAACTCTTATCAACGTATTCTGGAGTGTTTTGAGAAGCTGATTCATCATAAAAACTGAAAGGTTTCTCTTCTCAAAGTTCTCCCTATATATTACATCAAGAACTTCATTCATTTCATTAACTTGACCTGTTTTGATGTAAAGTATCAATCGGGATTCAAGATCAATATTGTATAGGAACACATCGGACCTTTGGGGTCGTTCATCGAAATTGCATATGGGCTTGTCCTTACCTATTGTAAGCATATAAGCCATTCCCTGAGAGGCCTCCTGATAAGATTTACATATGTCATTTATTTTTTTCTGGGATCGACCGCGTGACAACAGGATATTTATGCTGTTGTCCAGCTTCAGCCTCGAATGAAGTTGGGTCATATTTTTTTTCAATTGCTGAGTCTCTGATTCACCATAAATCCAAACGATATGTTCTGTATCAATCTGTAGAAAGTATCCCTTCTCTGAGAAAATATTCTTCCAAGTATTGATAATAACAATCCTTACAAGATCTTTTTCGGCAAGAATCTCATCATTG
Source organism: Oceanispirochaeta sp. M1 (assembly GCF_003346715.1). Lineage (NCBI taxonomy): Bacteria > Pseudomonadati > Spirochaetota > Spirochaetia > Spirochaetales > Spirochaetaceae > Oceanispirochaeta > Oceanispirochaeta sp. M1. Next base: position 41,309 of record NZ_QQPQ01000028.1, on the reverse strand, counting down.
AGGTGTGGTCCGTAACCTTCTATGAAAATCAGAATTACATTATAAGGAGGATTGCCGAGTTCAATTTCATTATATTTCAACATGGCATCCATATTGCCTGAAAAGCTATTTTTACAGTTCAGCAACTTTTCAAGAAATGAGTTTCTGCTAAGTGGTATCTGCATTTTTTTGTAATCAAACAATTCTTTATTACTCTGAATGAGGTTTGTCATACCGGTTTTTATTATATCGAGATCATTGCCCCCACAATTGATATTATCCAATTGTTTCCTGGCGATATCTGATAATTCCAATACCGGTTTACTATTTCTATAGCTGAGATAGAGGGCGGATAGTGTTCCCAGAATTAATAAGAAAACAGTTATTGTTAAAATTATTTTCTCAATATATGAAATCTTTTGATCGATGTAGGTCGAGGGTAAAATGGATAATATTCTAAAGCCGGCTATTTTCGATGTTGTTTGAGAAATCAGCCATTTTCTGTTTTCAATTTTAAGGTTTTCAATGGAGGTTCTTTCACTGGATAATAATTCCAGAGGATCCAGGTTTAGTTCTGTATCTCCAAATGTAGCCAGCAATGAGTCACTGCTGTTAAAGAGATATACGCAGCCCATTTCTTCCCGATTTAGTCTCATAAGGAGAACTCCCAGTTTTTCAACATCAATGAAGCCCATAATATTACCCTTGAAATGCTTTCGGCTGAAAAAGGGAACAGACTGTATGAATGGAATAACTTCGTGAACGTTACCCGCAAAAAAAACATTTATTGCCGGAAGAAACGAGTAGTGGTGATAGGAGTTTAATATTTCCTTATTCCATTGTTCATATGTAAGATCTCCAAATTTAAAAAAATAATCGTAATCATTTTTAATCTCGGTATGAACTCTTTCGGTTGTAATTATAAAATCGTTTGCACGGGAATATACCAGCAATTCTTTAATAAAATCTGTGTTGATTGTATAAGAGTGAATTTCATAAGAGGCGAGCATCACTTTGAAGAAATCGGATGATCCCGAAGAAGGGGTTTCTGTATTCAAAAATGAATTTACATCGTTGTTCATTATCAAACGATTAATTGTGTAGTCAATATTTGCTAATTCCTTATCCAGTATCTCTATACTGTCCTCAAGGAACTGCTTATTTGAAAGAATGATATCGGATTCGACCATCTTCGCAGTGCTCATATATATTAAAACTGATGAAACGATTGGAATCAGAAGAAATAAAAGGTAGGAAATAAGAAACCTGTGAATAATTTTATGCTTTTTCATTTATCCCTCCTTTCGTGGAATTCTATCATGAATAAAACAACGATAGTGAAAAAATAAAAATTGTACTTTGTCTTAAAAAATGTACCTCCTCCAATAATACGCTTTGTACCTCTGATAAAAAATTGTCCCTTTGACGATGAGAAAAGCAGGCATACACTTGCAACACATGGACTTATATTTCAGGAGGATTTTTTGACAGATTTAAGAATTGCGGGACGGAAGGCAAAAAAACATTGGCAGTTTTATGTTATAATTCTTTTACCGCTACTCTATTTGATTATTTTTAAATATATACCAATGTTCGGTCTTCAAATCGGATTTAAGCAGTATAGAGTTTCTAAAGGAATTTGGGGAAGTGAATGGGTCGGTTTGAAGAATTTTATAAGGTTCTTCTCCTCACCTTCGAGTATGCAGATAATCTGGAATACCATATCCCTGAGCCTATATAGCATTCTAATCTCATTTCCCTTTGCCATTATACTTGCCGTTGCTCTCAATGAGGCTGCAAGTAAACGTTATAAGAAATTTACTCAGATGATTACCTATATGCCTTATTTTATTTCTACAGTAGTCCTTGTTTCCATGATCATACAGTTTACTGATACAAGGATGGGACTGGTAAATCATTTTATCGGGCTATTCGGAATGAAACCGGTCAATTTCATGGCAAAACCAGATCTCTTCCGCCATATTTATGTCTGGACTAACGTCTGGCAGACCACGGGTTACAATGCCATCATTTACCTGGCCGCTCTCACCACTATTGATCCGCAATTGTACGAGGCGGCGAAAGTCGATGGGTGCTCGAGAGTTCAAAAAATCTTGCACATAGATCTTCCTGGAATACAGTCTACAGTAATAATTCTACTCATTCTCAATATGGGCTACGTCATGAGCATCGGGTTTGAAAAAGCTTATCTAATGCAAAACGGGCTTAATCTGCAAACATCGGAAATCATCTCTACCTATATTTACAGAATCGGACTGATCAATTCTGATTTCAGTTTCTCTACGGCTGTGGGATTTTTCAACTCGATTATTAATCTGGTTCTGCTGCTGACAGTAAACAAACTGGCCAGAAAAACAGGAGAAACAGGATTATGGTAAAAAATAAAAAAATAAAACAGCTGAAATCGGACAGGTTTTTTGATCTGGTAAACAGCATTTTCCTTGGATTCTGTGTTTTGTTAGTCTCTTATCCACTCATTTACATCCTAAGTGCTTCCATCAGTGATCATAGAGCTGTGGTATCAGGAAAAGTATGGTTTTTTCCAGTGGGATTTGATCTAACTGCCTACAAGGCCGTATTTAGTAATAAAATGATACTTAGTGGATATTCAAATTCAATTTTTTATATGATAGTTGGTACCGCTCTGAGCGTGTTTCTTACTATTCTGGCAGCTTTTCCTCTCTCTAGAAAAGAGTTTTACGGCAGAAACATCTTTATGGGAATATTCCTGTTTACGATGCTATTCTCCGGTGGTCTTATTCCAACATACCTGGTTGTTCAGAAATTAGGAATCATTGACACCAGGCTGGCCATGGTCCTTCCCAACGCCATGGGTATATGGAATGTGATCGTCACCAGAACCTATCTGAAATCCACTATTTCCGATGAACTCTACGAAGCGGCGCAGCTCGAAGGTTGTTCAGATATCAAATTTCTCTTTTCATTTGTAATACCCCTGTCTGGGCCTATCATCGCTGTCATGTCACTCTATTATGCCGTTTGGATATGGAATGCCTATTTTGATGCTTTGATTTATTTGAAAAGCCGGGAACTGTTTCCTCTGCAGATCGTGCTGAGAAATATTCTGATTCTCAATCAGACAGATGGGGGAATGGTAAAGGACATAAGCGTTATGGCCCGTAAACAGGGGCTGGCAGATGTCCTGAAATACGCACTGATCGTTGTGTCCAGTGCCCCTTTGCTTATAATTTATCCCTTTGTTCAGAAACATTTTGTGAAAGGAATCATGATCGGATCTGTCAAAGGATAAAAATATTTATTTTATTTAGAAGGAGTTTTTTATGAAAAAAGGGACCATTGCAATGATGATTTTTATTGCGCTGGCTATTGTGTCTCCGGTATTCAGTTCAGGATCTAAGGAAATAGAAGAAGGTGGAAAACAAGAGAAAGAACTGACTTTTTTGACTGTTGAAGCCGTTTATATCGAAGATTATGACACAAATGATTTTACAAAACACATGGAAAAAAGGTCCGATGTAAAAATCGATTGGGAGACAATACCTGAACAGGCAATGGAAGAAAAACTGAATCTGGTTTTAGCCAGCGGTGATTATCCCGATGTCTTTTTTGGTCTCAGCTTCACTGATGATAAGCTTTCGCTGTATGGTACAGAAGAACAGCTGCTAATGCCTCTCAATGATCTGATAGATCAGCATATGCCGAATCTTAAAAAAGTGCTTGATTCTATTCCTGGTGCCTGGGGTGCTATAACCAGCCCTGATGGTAAAATCTACGGATTACCTTCATTTAATATTTGCTACCATTGTGAAAATGCCAATAAGATGTGGGTCTACAAACCGTGGTTGGATACACTAGGCTTGGAGATGCCCAGGACTACTGAAGAATACGAAGAGATGCTCATAGCCTTTAGAGATCAGGATCCCAACGGAAATGGAAAAAATGATGAGATCCCTTACGCCGCGGCTATTAAAGCCTGGCATGCTACTGCGGACCTTTTTCTGTTGAATTCTTTTGTCTACACAGATATCGATTCCAGAATAGATGTTTCACCCGAACGCTACATTGGATTCTATGTTGATAAGGGAGAAGTTAAAACAAGTGTCGATACCGATGGGTACCGTGACGGACTACGTTATCTCAATAAACTATACAGCCAGGGACTGATCTTTCCAGGATCATTTACTCAGGATGGTTCTCAGCTGGTTCAGCTTGTTGAGGGAAGCGATGAACCCGTAGTAGGTGTAACAACAGGAGGATGGGGAGGTGTATTCTCAGATTTCGGTGGTGAGCGATATAGTAATTTCAGACCCCTCGAACCACTTGAAGGTCCCAATGGTGTACAGTACACACCTACCTATCTATCTGCACCGATTCCCGGTAGTTTCGTTATTGCTGCATCTTGTGAATACCCTGTGGAAGCCGTTCAGTGGGTAGATTATCTCTACTCTACAGAGGGAACGCTTCATGCTAGAAATGGTCTTGAAGGTGTTAACTGGAGATGGGCCGTAGACGGTGAATTGGGGCTCGACGGGGAACCGGCCATATGGAAGCAGCTGATTCCCTGGAATGATACAGATCCTCAGAATGAGTCATTTCTAGAAGTCGGTCCTCGCGCCATGACCAGCGAATTCAGATTGGGACAGGTAACTGAACAGGATCTGGATATGTATGGACAGGACGGGATTGAAAAAATGCTTTTCGAATCCACAAAGGACCTATATAAGCCTCACGCCGATGCTTCCATGGCTCTTCCCAGATTAAAATTCCTCTCTGATGAAGTTTCAGAGTTCGCGACCATAAGAACCGAATATGCCAAATATGTGAAGCAGTCTCTAATACAGTTCATCGTAGGAGATTTGGATATTGAATCAGACTGGGATACCTATATTACCAATCTAAATAAACTGGATCAGGCTGATTTACTGGAAGTTTCCCAGAAAGCCTATGACCGTCAATTCAAGTAAAAATATCAAATAAAAATATAACCGCTTTCCAGAAATACGGGAAGCGGTTTTCCCATTGGAGAAAGATTCATGAAAGAACTATCCTATCGCCAGATACATATGGATTTTCATACAGGAGATCAAATCCCCAGAGTGGGCAATGAGTTCAAAGGAGATGAATTCGCTTCAATTCTGAAATCGGCAGATGTCGATTCTATCACCTGCTTTGCTCGTTGCCATCACGGCTGGCTTTATTATGATTCAAAAAAGTTTCCAGAGCTTGTACATCCCAGTCTGGAACAGAGAGACCTTCTTAGAGAACAGATCGAGGCATGTCATAAAGAGGGAATACGAGTACCCATCTACACGACCATTCAATGGGATGGGAAAATGTCCTACGAGCATCCCGAATATTGTGTTGTTACTCCTGATGGAGCCATAGATGGATATAAGCCTCATGAGCCAGGTTTTTATTCATTTCTCTGTGTCAACACAGCTTATCGGGACTTTTTGAAAGAGCATTTAAAGGAAATTCTCACGACATTGCCAGTTGATGGAATCTTTATGGATATAGTCCAGGAGCGCGACTGTTCCTGTAAGTCCTGTATGGATGGGATGAAAGAGAGGGGATTTGATGTTCTGAAAAAAGAGCAGAGGATGAAATATGCCCATATTATGCTGAGAGAGTTCAAAAAAGAAATATCATCATTTATACGCGAGTACAATGATGACTGCTCAATCTTTTTTAACGGATCCCATGTAGGTCCCGGAATCAGAGACTCTCTCGGTTCTTATACTCATCTCGAAGTGGAGTCTCTCCCATCAGGCGGGTGGGGTTATACTCATTTTCCCCTGGTTTCCAGATTTACGAGAGGACTGGGAAAGGAGTTTGTCGGTATGACCGGAAAGTTCCACACCAACTGGGGTGACTTCCACTCATATAAAAATAAGGCGTCCCTGGAATATGAGTGCTTCAATATGCTCGCTCAGGGTGGAGGTTGTTCAATCGGTGATCAGCTGATTCCTTCGGGAAAAATCGATCGGGTAGCTTATGATCTGATCGGATCAGTGTACAAATCAGTGAAAGATAAAGAACCCTGGTGCAGAAATGCAGAATCTTTGGCGGATATCGGTGTTTTTAATCTGGAAGAATGGTCTGTGGGAGAAAATCCAGCAGCAATGATCGGTGCTCTGCGGCTTCTCGAGGAACCGGGATTGCAGTTTGATCTTATTGATAGTCTATCAGACTTTAAGAAATACAAACTTATTATAATGGCGGATCTGGTTCCTGTCGATGTGACACTGAAAACAAAGCTGCAGGCATATCTGGACAACGGTGGAAAAATTCTTGCTTCCTTTGAGTCTGGTTTGGTGGCTTCGGGAAAAAAATTTGCTATGGAATCTTTTGGCATAGAAAAAATCGAAGTCGACGATAGAGACTGGAAGGGAGATAAATCATCCGGAAAGGATTATCATACCAATGACTACTGCGATTTTATAATCCCTGAAGGGGAATTCTTCCGTGGATTGCCGAAAGTGGAACACTCTATGTATATTCGCGGTTTGTCGGTTAAGGCCGGAAAGAATACAGAAGTGCTTAGCAATACAGTTAAACCCTGGTTCTATCGGGACCCTGATCATTTCTGCGGCCATCAGCAGACATCTTCTTCAGGAGAAATAGGTACACCGGCTGTTACCTATGGAAATGATATCCTGTATTTCTCTCATCCCGTGTTTACAATCTATCGTAAGAAGGGACCTCTCTGGATTAAAAAAATGGTATCAAATGGGATTGAAAAGCTGATTAAACCCAGAATCTCTCATGACGGTCCTTCGACTCTCAAGGTCATGGTCAACAGGCAGACACAAGAAAGACGATGGATAATTCATCTCCTTCATTACATACCGGAGAAAAGGTGTGAGCAGATTGAAATTATTGAGGATATCATTCCTCTGTATAATATTTCATTGTCTCTGCTGTCAGAACACCGGCCTCTTGATATTACAGTTGTTCCTGAGATGAAAAAAGTTGAATTTACTTACGACTCCCATAAGGCAGATTTTTCAATTTCGAAGATAGAAGGTCATTGTATGGTAGAAGTCAAATATGGTGATTAGTAGTCAAATGAAAATAGAAGAGTTTCTGATTAAGGTTCAGGTCCGAACATTAGCTCCTTTCTGTTAGCATAGCTCCGAATATTCCTATGTTACCGAAAATCTGAATTAAAGCTCACGACTCTGTCATGTCAGCAGTTTCTCCCTGTCGTTGTATTCTCAGTATAAAAGGTATTGCCATTAACAAAAGAAAAGAGCCTGTGATATAGGATAGTCCAATGGAATAAGCCTTTGAGAGGTAGCCTAGGGAAGGCTGGCCAATTATACCACCGCCATTCCCGATAAGTGAGTCAAAAGAAATAACAGTTGCTCTCTGTTCTTTAGGAATTAACTGGTGCATGAAACTTTGTTTTATAGGCATAAATAGTCCCAATGCAGCCATAAATAAGAAAAGGAATGATAAAGCAGATATGAAAGTGCTTGAGATTCCGATTCCCGCAGCAAAAACAACTGCCATTGATGCCGATGCGAGCATTATGGTGGTTCTCTTTTTAACTCTTGCAATAAGGGGGTTCACCAGAGAATTGCCTAGAATCTGTGCAAGAGCAATTGAGGCCGCAACGAGACCTGATATCCATACTGCCTCTCTATTTCCTATAAAATCCAGTAAGTAGGGTTGTGACGCATAAAAACCCCACATCATAAATGCAGAATGGAAAAAAGAAACGATCATAAACAATCTGAGGGTTTTATGATTCCAACCTGCATCCAGGGAATCTTTTGTGATCCTCTTCAAATGGTTCATAAAGTTTTTGCTTTTGCCAAGAGGAGTAAATCCCTGTTCCTTCATGAAAAATGAGGCGAATATAAATAACAGGACTAAGGCTGTTGCCCTGGCAATATAGGGTATTTGAAGATTAATATACCCCATTCCACCACCGGCTATGGTTCCCAGTATCATCATAATTCCAGATATAGACGCAGCTCGGGAAAAGATACTGTCCAGAGGACCTGTGTATCCGGCGGCATGAAGCTCATCAACAACCCAGGCTTCAACAGCACCGGAATAAAAAGTGAAACCAAGGCCAAGGATAATCGAAAAAATACAGAAAAATAGTAATCCTCCATTGAATTGAGATACTGCAACATAACCTATGGTACCCAGGAATAGAATGATGGTTGAAACAAGAAAAGAAAACCGGCGTCCTTTTGTATCTGCAAAGACTCCAGTTGGTATTTCAAAGAGTGTCATACTGGAAGTAAATACTGCATTGGCAATAAACACTTCAAATATATTTAAACCGGAATTAAGAAGAAACAGAGTATTGATTCCCCAAATAAATGAGGCTGATAATGTATATAAACTGCTGATTATATAGAAACTATATTTGACCTGCTTTATATTCGTTTATATCACTCCTGATAATTCTTACTTCATCTGTTAAATATAATTCAATATCACCTGTATCATCTCCTTTTTGTTTTCATGTCGGATGTATAACAGGCAGTTTTATGATATACCGTCGTGCAATGTAATATGAAACCGGACCTATTAAAAGAAGAGAGATCGAAAGGGCTCCGAATATTCCCTGGATGCCGAATAGCTTTGAACCGACGTATGCCATTGGTATATAAAGCAGGAACATCTGAATAAGGCTGATCAAGGCTGCCTGAATAGGTTTTCCTGTAACCGACAGGCTTGTTATTGAAAGATCCATTATACTTCTGAAGAAATACGCTATTGGTACAATGCTTAGATATATTATAATAACCTCTATTACTTTTTCATTTTTATTGAACAGACCCCCGAGAAAGCCGCCGTTTAATAGAAGAATGATATAGATAATGATGCCGTAAAACAGTGAGAATAATCCGCTGAGCTTAAGACCCTTCAGTACGCGATTTTTATTACCTGCACCGAGGTTCTGTCCGATAAATACAGGTATTACCGAACTCAATGCCATAACAGGCAATAGAGCAAACATCTCAAGCTTTCCGGCTACTCCGAATCCGGCCACCGATTCGCGCCCATATGAGGCAATTAAGCGGATGATGATAGCTGCTCCCAATGGAATAATCATCTTCGAAAGGGCATTCGGTATGGCCACAAATAACAGTTCTTTCCATACCTCAACTATCTTAGATGGATTTGCAAAAGATATGATTTTTTCACGCTTAATCAGTACCCATAGGGCGACTGTAAATGTTATTCCCCGGGCTGCAACGGTGGCAATTGCTGCCCCTCGGACTCCCAGTTCAGGAAAAGGGCCGATTCCAAAAATTAATAGTGGATCAAGAATTGTATTTACTATAGCCGCGATCAGCATTACCATCGAAGGAATCTTTGTATCACCAAGACCTCTGATTGCAGCATTTCCTACCATGGGAATGACAACAAATACAGCTCCAAAATACCAGATTCTCATGTATTCTTTGATGACCGGCAGAGTCTGCTTATCGGCGCCAAGTGCTCTAAACAGCGGTTCAATTGTCAGCTGTCCGAGTAATACAACTAAGATGACTATCAATACTGATAGCCCGAGGCCCCAGCTGATTATATTTTTCAACTTAGTTCTGTCGTTTCCTCCGGCGGCCTTTGACACAGCTGCAGTCATTCCGACTCCCAGTCCGTGAGAAACACTGCTTACTACGAGAATAACAGGGAAAGTAAAAGAGAGGGCTGCAAGTTCAACTGTTCCCAGTCGGCCTACAAACAGAGTATCCATCAAATTGAAGATACTCATTCCTAAAATTCCAAACATCATGGGTGCGGCAAGGCGCAGCAGTACGGATGCTTCTTTATCATTTGTGATCATAATGTATCTGTCAGTCAATATAATTCCTTCTTTTCTTTCACTTCGTGATGTATGTTATTCAGCATTAAACCGAGCAGTTTAAGAGATTGATCGCATTCTTCCGAAGTCATACCCTCTTGAAGGATGTCTCTTGATCCTTTCAGGATCGTTTTTATTTCAGGAAGTATATCCCTCCCTTTTTCAGTCAGATAAAGGTTATAGAATCTCTTGTCCTGTATGTTCTGTTTCTGGACGATGTATCCCAGTTTTGTAAGTTTACGTACTGCCTTCGCTGTAGTAGCTTTATCAATTGCAAGAAGATCACTTAAATCTTTCTGATTTATTCCTTCATTCTGTACAATGTTTATGAAAAAAAGATATTGTCCGCTCCCGACTCCACTATTAGAAAACTGTCTGTTCAGATAAATCTGAAGATGACGGTAGATTGATGATATGTAATAACCATGGGATTTTGACATATTGACCTCTGTTATAGGGCTGTTAATAAGTAAAAGGTTGCAGGATAGCATGTCATTGCAACTATTTATATTGAATTTAGTAGGTTATTGCAACTATGTCAAGAGATTGTCTATTATCGGATACTCTTGAAGACGGAAAGTTTATGATCTGGATAATCTGCTTCTTTTTTAAATAAAGCCCCAAACCTTCCAGTGCGGGAAGATTCGGGGAAGTATGAAATACAGAGAACAGCTGTGAGTCTGCCGTTCTCTGTTTGAGGAGCTATTTCTGCAGCCTGTCGGTGATCAGTTTGTTTATGAATGTCATAAACATGATGATGATAAACAGTATCCAGGCTATGGCCGAGGCCTTTCCGAAACGATTAAAGTTGAAACCTGTCGCCAGTAGATAGTAGGCACTGGTCAGTCCGGCATTTTCCGGTCCACCCATGTATTCGTAGCCTCTCATCAGTACGAAGGGTTCTTCAAAAAGCTGCATACCTCCGATGATACTGAGAGACACGGCAAAGAAGATGATAGGCATGAGCAGGGGCACCGTAATATGCCAGTGCATTTTGAATCCCCTGGCACCATCGATGGATGCCGCTTCATAGAGGGATTTGTCTACTGACTGCAGCCCCGCCAGATAGATGATTGTGTTCCAGCCTATAAATCTCCAATTCACCATGATAGAGATACTTGCCTTGATGGCAACCGGGTCCTGAACCCATTTCACACCAGAGCTGTTGAACCAGTTTGTCAGGATGTAATTCAGCCAGCCGTAATTTTGATCATAGAGCTGGGAGAATACCAGGGCGATGACAACGGTACTGGTGATATAGGGCAGAAAATAAAGGATCTTGAAAAAGTCTCTTCCCTTCAGGTTCTCATTGTTCAGCATGATGGCCAGGGGGATGGCAAAGACATGCTGAAGCAGAGAGCCGAACACAAGAAGGATAAATGTTGTATTCAGGGAGTTTTTGAAGAAGGGATCTGAGGTCAAAAGGCTAATATAATTCCGAAGTCCACGGAACTCCTGAGGTCCGGCTACGGTCCATTTGAAGAATGATATGGTTATGGAGTAAAAAATGGGAAAGAGTCCAAAAACCAGAAAAAGGATAATAAAGGGGCTGATAAATATATAAGGAGCGATCTTTTTGTTTGTTTCTACCATGTGAGGCCTCCTAACCTTTTACACTGCCGGCGGTCAGGCCGGAGATTATCTGTTTATTGAATACGACAAACACTATGATGAGGGGCAGCACCGCCAGGAGTGTTCCGAACATCAGTCCCCCCCGGTCACCATCCATCTGCATGAAGAGTTTGGACAGGGCTACGGGGATTGTTGTTTTATCTATATTAGGCAGCATGACAAGGGCTCCCAGAAAGTTGTTCCAGCTGTTGATAAAAGTCATGATTCCAAGGACGGCAATCCCGCTTTTTGAAAGGGGGAAGCCAACCTTGAGGAGTATGCCGAACTCTGTCAGTCCGTCGATCCTTGCTGCATCCAGGAGGGCATCGGGAATGGACGTCTGCATAAACTGAGTCATAAGCAGGATTCCGAAGGCGTTTGCCATTCCGGGTACGATCAGAGGCAGCCAGGTGCCGTACCATTTAAAAAATACCATCATCTTGAAGAAAGGGATAATATTGAGAAATGGAGGAATCGCCATGGTGCTCAACAAGAGGAAAAATATTGCTTTTTTCATCTTGAAATCATATTTCGCCAGGGCAAAACCACCCATGGTACAGAAAAATATGACTGTCACAGTTGATAATAATGCAATTCCCATACTGTTGAAGAAGTTAGTTGGAAAGGGAATATCCTGGAAAAGGGCTACCATATTATCCATCAATGATGATTTGAAGAAAATATGCGGAGGATTTCTATAGGTTTCGGTTCCTGGGACTGTTGCGAGAACAAACATATAGTAGAAAGGGAAACCGAAAATAAAGACAAATAGGGAAAGCAAAGTGTAAAGAGACAGCTTCTTTCCTGATTTGACAAATGATCTGTTGAATTGAGTCATTTTAATGCCTTCTTTTTGATAAGGGGAGGCGCAGTTAACCAACGCCTCCCCTTTATATAAAGTTAATCAACTAGAGCAGAAATACTGGCTAAGGCAGTATTATAAGAATCTTCAATTGATTTGCCGTTCACAAGAACATCCGTAAGTGCGTTTGAGAATACCGACAGTACGGCAGCATCATATTCACTGACAGAGGCACTGGGGATCTCGCTTGCTACTTCCGCATAAAGCTGGCGAATCTTCTGTCCGCCGAAATATTCTACAGGCTCATCCATGATGGGATCATTGAATACAGTTGTGAGAGCGGGGAAGGCATCAATCGTAGTAAATGTAGTGATCTGAGCATTAGCACTGGTACCCAGATATTTGATCACTTCCCATGCCACGGCTTTCTGTTCGTCTGCAACTTTTGCAGGAATGGCAAGATAGGTACCGCCAAGAGCAGCAAGTGTATTCCCCGGCAGTTTTGTGACTCTCCAGTCTCCTGCTGTATCAGTGGCGATCCAGGTCTTCAGGGCACCGCCGAACCAGGCTCCATTAACAGTTGTTACGACGGTGCCGTCTGCAAAACTCTGTGTCCAGGGTCCGGTCCATGCGCCGAGATCACCATCGATTCCAGCCTCGCGTATTTCCTTCACCAGTCTCAAGGCGCCTGTGAACTTTTCCTTGGGTTCAAGAACCTTGCCTTCACTGTTGAACCAGCCCCCTTTACCACCGTTCAAGGGGGTCATGGCCACATCGCTGGCATTGGGGATGGCGAATTGATCATTAACGCCGTCTCCATCTCTGTCCCGGGTCAGTTTTTTACCGATTTCAATATATTCGTCCCATGATGCAAGATTTTCAACAGAAACTCCGGCTGCATCAACAATGCTTTTCCTGTAAAACATTACAGCGGGGGCAATGTCTACGGGGAAGGCAACAAGATGACCCTTACGGGTTGTAGCATTGGACATGGCGAAATCTACAACATCCTTTCCGGCATCAATCGCATTGTAGGGAGCCGCTGCCAGGTTTGTCAGGCCGCCGCCTTCTACAAACTTTGCCACATATCCCACTTCAAGAGCTTCGATATCATTGGTCGCCTCTCCGGCAGCCAGTACGGTTGTCAGCCTGGAGTGATGTCCTCCGAAGTCTGCAGTCTGAAACTCAATGGTTATGTTGGGGAATTTGGCTTTAAAATCCTCTGTAGCCATGACGGCCTGGTAGGCTTTTTCAAGGTCACCATAGCAACCGATACTGAGATTGTAACTTTTTTCCGGATCATAGGCAGGGATCTGTGCAGCCTCTGCACCCTTCTTTTCTTTAGAACATCCGACCATTGCCATTGCCATCAGCAGGCATGCTAAAGCAAGTGATAATCTTCTTTTCATCATTCTTCTCCTCCATTCGAAAACATAAGTTGTTGTTAACAACTATGTGATCTTGTACCCTTTTATATTATTTGTCAATGTTTTTTTTATGCCAAATGATATCTCCCCGGGAATATGTGGGGAGACTGATTATATTAAATTAAATATTTGTGGTCATAAGTATAATAAATATATATAGAGTGGGTATATAAGGTTTTAATTTCTGCTTTATCATTTTGCAGGGCTTACCGTGTTTAATCAGGAATAAGAATTGCATGATGGATAGATTTTATTGACAACCCGCTGACTCCGTGGTATATAGTTGATAGTGAGAACTATATAAGCAGGGGGAGCATCCTATGCCCGAAAAAACCGATTCTTTCTTTTTCAGAGACTTTTCGAGTGAATCTGGAGATGTTACTGGATCTTTTATCAGTGATAAGGGAGAGCGTTATTACAGGATTGAGAATGTCGATCAGATCCAGCCTTTTTTTATGACCCTGACAAGTCCCTCGGATCACTGGCTTTTTGTTTCATCCACCGGAGGATTATCTGCTGGGCGCACAAATCCCGAGCATGCTCTGTTTCCCTACTATACAGTTGACCGAATCACGGAAAACAGTGAAAACACCGGAAGCAAGACTATCATCCGGGTTCAGAACGGTGAGGGTTTTCATCTCTGGGAGCCCCTTTCCGACAGGTATGAAGGGCTGTACCGGATCGAGCGCACTCTCTCAAAGAACCTGAGCGGGAGTAAATTGATTTTTGAAGAGATAAATCACGACCTGGAAATGAAATACAGTCTCCTCTGGACAACATCTCCCCTCTATGGACTTGTCAAACAGTCCCGTCTGACAAACCTTTCCACCCAGAACCGGAAGATCTCCCTGCTGGATGGTATCCAGAATACTCTGCCGGGAAATATAAACTCTGACACACAGATCAGGCTCAGCAATCTGCTGGATGCCTACAAGCGGAGTGAATATGATCTTTCCGCGGGGCTGGGACTCTTCAGCCTGAGTGCCGAGTTGGTAGATAAGGCCGAACCCAGTGAATCTCTTTATGCAAACACATGGTGGCAGCGGGGACTGTCCTCTGAAGCAGTCCTTCTTTCATCCCGGCAGATCTCATCTTTCCGGAAATCCGGTGACGTTAAGGCAGAACGTGATATCAAGGGGAAGCGGGGTGCCTTTTTCATTAAGACTGACCTGACATTGAACGCAGGGGAGGAGAGACAGTGGTATTTCTGTGGTGAAGTGGATCAGACTCACAGCAAAATCTGTTCCCTGAGGCAGTTTCTGAGCCGGGATAGCGAAGAGATCCTTAAATCCCTTGAGGCTGATATCGACAGGGCTACTGAAAAGCTTCTGCAGATCATTGGTCGCAATGACGGACTGCAGATTTCAGGACGGGAAATGTCTGCAGTGCACCATGAGGCGAATGTCCTGTTTAATGTCATGCGCGGAGGCTATCCGGTGAATCTTGAAGAAATCAGCCGTGATAAATTCCTTAAATATTTTTATCAGCGGAACAGAACCCTCCCGGAAGAGGAGATGATTCGCCTGAGAAATCTTCCCAAGTCAATGACTCTTCAGAATCTTCTGGATTGTGCAGCAGCGGCGTCACATCCGGATCTCAAGAGAATTGTCGGTGAATATCTGCCTCTTACCTTCAGCCGGAGGCATGGTGATCCCAGCCGCCCCTGGAACTATTTCAATATTGATCCTGTGTCGGAGGATGGCTCTCCCGAAATTGGCTATGAGGGGAACTGGCGTGATATCTTCCAGAACTGGGAGGCCATGGTGAGATCCTTTCCCCAATTTGCATTCACCACAATCCGTCTTTTTCTTAATTCAACCACAGCAGATGGATATAATCCCTATCGGATAACCAGCAGCGGAGTGGACTGGGAAAAGCCGAATGAGGATGATCCATGGTCTAATATCGGCTACTGGAGCGATCACCAGATCATCTATCTCACAAAGCTTCTGGAAATAGAGGAGGATCATTTTCCAGGACGTCTGCTGGAAATGATGAACCTGGACGAATTTGTCCATGTGGATGTACCCTACCGGATTAAACCACTTCAGGATATTCTGCAGGACCCCAGGAATACCATTGAATTTGATTATGAGAAAGACAGAAAACTGACCGATTTAAAGCAGAATATCGGTGCCGACGGATCTCTTCTGAGATACGCCGAAGGTGAGATCGTTCAGGTCTCCATGGTGGAAAAACTGCTTGTTCTTATACTGGCGAAGATGGTTAACTTTATCCCCGGCGGCGGTATCTGGATGAATACTCAGAGACCCGAGTGGAATGATGCCAACAATGCTCTGGTGGGATACGGGCTCTCCATGGTTACCCTGACCTATCTGGACCGTTTTGTATCTTTTCTTCTCACAATTATGGAGGGATGGGAAGAGAGCTGTCTGCTTCACAAAAATACCCGGGAGCTTTTTACGGGCATAGAGTCTGTGCTTCTGGAAAATGAATGTTCCCTTCAAGATGGATTTTCCGATGAGAGTCGTAGAAACATCCTGATGCAGCTGGGAACTGCCGGCAGTGATTACCGGGATCAGCTGTATTCACAATCCTACTCCATGGAAAAGGTCCAAATTGATTCATCGCGAATATACTCTTTCATGAGTCTTATAAGAAAATTCCTGAAGAGCAGTATTGATGAAAACTTCAGAGAGGATGGTCTTTTCAACTCATATAACCGTCTTAATATAGGTCGGGACGCAGCGGGCATCGCTCATTTGTATGAGATGCTGGAGGGGCAGGTTGCCATTCTCAGCTCTCCCGAACTTAGTGTCGAACAGGCCGTCGGAATACTGGAGAAAATGCCCGTCAGCCCTCTGTTCCGGGAGGATCAGAACTCTTATATGCTGTATCCCAACAGGGATCTGGCGGGATTCCTCAAAAAGAACCGAATAGACGAGAAGGATCTAAAGAATTTCCCTTCTGTGGTAAAAGCTGATTTTCAGAGCCTTGAGGGGGTACTGGAGACAGATGAAGAGGGTCTGAGTCATTTTTCTCCTGATTTCAATAACAACACATTTCTGATAAAGGCTCTGGAAGAGAAAAGAAAAGCGGGATTTTCTATTTCGGATGATCTATTCGATGAACTTCTGGATTTGTATGAGAAAAGCTTTAATCATAAGGATTTTACCGGTCGATCGGGAACCTTTTTTGCTTATGAGGGGCTTGGTTCCATCTACTGGCATATGGTTTCAAAGCTTCTGCTGGCGGTACAGGAAAAACTTGTCACAGCCTGGAAAGATGGAGAGACCGAAGCCTTAGTGAATCTGAAAAAAGCGTATCGAAATATT
Organism: Oceanispirochaeta sp. M1; assembly: GCF_003346715.1. Taxonomy (NCBI): domain Bacteria; kingdom Pseudomonadati; phylum Spirochaetota; class Spirochaetia; order Spirochaetales; family Spirochaetaceae; genus Oceanispirochaeta; species Oceanispirochaeta sp. M1. Next base: position 24,359 of record NZ_QQPQ01000028.1, on the reverse strand, counting down.
CGGTCAGGCCTTGGATATCATAAAACACCCGACAACTACGGTGCATTTCCATCGGATCCATACTCCCATACCCCCCTGGGTTCTGGTGCAAAGCAGCCGGGAATGACAGGTCAGGTGAAGGAAGAGGTCGTAACACGGCTTCTGGAGACTGGAGTGCATGTACAGAACGGCCGGCTCCACTTCACTTCGGTTCTTGTGGATGATGAGGAGTATCTGCCTGAAGAGGCGGATTTTATGTATTTCGATATTCATGAGAATAAAAACACAATACCTCTGGGGAAAGAGTCATTCGGATTCACATTCTGCTCTGTTCCCATAATTGCGGGGAGAGGCACCCCTCGTCTGACTGTTCATTTTGCGGATGGCGGGAAAAGAGTATCAGACCAGCTTGTCTGTACGGTAGATGAAAGTCTCTCACTTTTTACCCGGCAGGGTAATGTAGAAAATATTGAGGTTATTTTCCCATATGGGGAGTAGATGAGGCTTCAGCTGGGGGTTCCGGTGGAAGTCACGGCTGCAGGTCAGGGATATTTTTTATATCAAGAAAACAAATTGGAGGCATAAATTGTCCAGTAGAGGAAATCGTTTAATGTCCCTTGCAGGAAGGGATTTTTCAAAAAGCACGAACAGAGATTTAGAACTTCAACTCAATAAAGTTATAAATGAGAGAATGCATGGTCTATGTTTCAGCCCCTATCTTGAACATCAGGGGCCTGGTGATCAGATCAGTGAAAAACAGATAAGAGAGAAAATTGAGCTTATAAAACCCTACACAAAATGGATCAGAATCTTCTCTTGTAGTGATGGGAACGAAGCCATTGCCGAAATCGCCCACGAAAATGGACTAAAAACCATGGTGGGAGCCTGGATCGGGAAAGATTTTGCTAAAAATGAGATGGAGATAGAGAATCTGATCAGCATTGCACAGAAGGGATTTGTGGATATTGCAGCCGTGGGGAATGAAGTTATGCTCAGGGAAGAGCAGAGCGAAGAAGCAATGTTGGACTATATCAACAGAGTGAAGAAGGAGATTCCGGAAATCCCTGTGGGATATGTGGATGCCTACTATGAGTTCTGTGACAGACCCTCTATTACAGATGCCTGTGATGTTATTCTGGCCAACTGTTACCCATTCTGGGAGGGATGCAGTCTTGAGCATTCTCTGCCGTATATGAAGGATATGTACCACCGTGCTAAAACTGCAGCCAAGGGGAAAAAGGTCATTATCTCTGAGACAGGCTGGCCAAATATCGGTACTAAATTCCATGGCGCCGTCCCTTCCAGGGAAAATGCAATGAAGTACTTTATCAATTCTTTTAAATGGGCTGAGGAAGAAGACATTGAAATCTTCTATTTCTCCGCATTTGATGAGGCCTGGAAAATTGAGGATGAAGGAGATGTCGGTGCATACTGGGGTCTTTGGGATAAAAGCGGAAGCATGAAGTATCCTGTTGAATCTATAATTAAAAGTGTTTGAGATACAGGATTAAAAATGTCAGAAAATGAATTTAAAAATGCCATATGCTATTCCGGTTATCGAATGGGGCAGCGCCCCGGGGGAGAGTCTCCCTCCTATGAACAGATAAAAGAGGATCTTTTTATTTTGAAGGAACACTGGAGCATCCTGAGGCTGTATGACTGCAGCAGGCATGCTGAGACCGTTCTGAAAGTCATCGAGAAAGAGAAACTGGATCTTAAGGTCATGATAGGGGCCTATATCGAAGCCGAAGTTAATAATGAGAATTGCCCCTGGGGGGGAGGAAGCCATCCTTCCCAGGTCCTTCAGGAGAATATCCGCAGTAACAGGCAGAATATTAACAGGGTCATCGAACTGTCCAATAGATACCCCGAATTGATCTCCTCAATATCCGTCGGAAATGAGGCTGCTGTTGACTGGACCGATCATATGGTCCCGGTGGAGAGGATTCTTGAATATGTCAGGATGGTGAAGAAGGGGGCCCGGCAGCCCGTGACCTACTGTGAAAACTATGTTCCCTGGACGGGTAAGCTTGAGAAGCTGGTAGAGGAGCTTGATTTTATCTCTATTCATACCTATCCCGTCTGGGAGTACAAAAACATTGAGCAGGCCCTGGATTTCACCAAGGAAAATTACTATAGCGTAGCAAATAGATATCCCCACAAGGCGGTGGTAATTACCGAGGCGGGTTGGACGACAAAATCCAATGGCCGGGGCATAGAACCCGGCAATGTCAGCCAGGAGCTGCAGGCTGTTTATTATAATCAGCTGATGGAGTGGTCCAGGAAAAATGATATTCTGACATTTGTTTTTGAGGCTTTTGATGAGGACTGGAAGGGTTCCGGGGATGCCCTGGAACCGGAGAAACACTGGGGCCTGTTTACAATAGACCGGGAACCCAAACTGGTGATGAAGCAGCTTAAACGGATGTATGCCTGATTTTCCCGAAGGGGATAGGTAGACAAAACAGACGTGAACCAATAATATTTCAATGGTCATAAAAAAATGCGTGTAGTACAGAACAGTAATAATATTATAAGAGTTCTCAAATCTATCTGGCTGAAGCCGGGAATAAGCAGGATCGAGGTATCGAAACAGCTGGGGCTGGATAAGTCTACGGTGACTATCGTAGTCAACCGTCTGATGGAGCTCGGCTTTATTGAAGAGATACAATCCTCTCTTACCCCCTATACCGGCGGGAGACGTCCCATCGGACTCTCTCTAAAGGAACAGGTTGGTGTTATTCTGGGAATTGAGATCCAGACCAATTCTTATCATGGGGTCATCCTTGATCTGAATGGTTCGATCATCTCAAATTTCACTGGTGAGATTCTTGGAGTGAGGGATGTTGTATCCACGTTTCTTGATATATACAGAGAGGCCTATCGGAAGGTGGAAGCTCTGGGACTCCCCCTTCTGGGAGTGGGTGTCGCATTTTCGGGACTGATCGATCCCCACAGAGGATTCATTATCGAATCTAATCCCCTGGGTGTTCATACGGGTCTGGACTTCTATCGGGAGATAAAGCCGTTTATTCCGGTGCCCGTATTTATCGAAAATGATGCCAATTGCGGCTGCTGGGCTGAATTGAATATCAACAATCGTGACAGATCACGGAATTTTCTCTTTGTTCTGGGTGAATTCAGAAAAGCACGCATCTTTGAAGATGATTCCAGGGTTCTTGCCCTGGGAATGGGTGTTGTTCTCGGGGAGAGGGTTCTTTACGGGAAGGATTTTGCCGCCGGTGAATATAAGAGCCCCGGATGGAAGGCTCCCAATAAAACCCAGTTTTCCATCTCCGATGAGCAGCTGGCCTCCCTGGATGATGACCGGCAGATTGTAGAGAGTGTCAGGACAGAATTAACACGGGATATAGCCTACCTTGCGAACATTCTCAATCTGAGCAGAGTGACTTTCGGTGGGGATATTGTCAACTATTTTGACCTCCTTGAGGATTCACTGAAGCAGGAGATCCGAACTAATACATCCTATGAAAAATACAGTGATGTAGAAATCACCATGTCGGGTAACCGGGAATATACGGTAAGTTACGGGGCAGCCTGTATGCTTATAGAAAATCTCTTTCTAACCTACGAGAATTCCTTTGAGAATCCCTGGAAGCAGAAAGTGGGGATCGATCTATTCAACAGCTTCTCAGAAACAATCCAGCAGTCTTGAGAGTCTTTATATGAAAATAATCAAAACAGTCAGAACCGCACAGAAAACTGGTGAGAGACTGAGTTCCATTCCCAATGATGAGATCTCATCTGTACGGGATCATAAGACTGTTATTACCGTCGATTCCGAAATCACTTTCCAGAAAATGCTTGGTTTCGGAGGCGCCTTTACCGAAGCCGCCGCCGTTACTCTGTCAAAAATCAGCGGGGAGCTGAGACAGGAAGTCCTTCGCATGTATTTTGATCCGGAGGACGGGCTGGGGTATAACCTGGGGCGGGTACATATTCACAGCTGTGATTTTGCCCTTGGAAATTACAGCTATGTGGAAGAGAATGACAAAGAGCTTAAAACCTTCAACATCGAACATGACAGAGCGTTGATCATTCCCCTGATCAGAGACGCCATGAAGCAGTCAGGCAGAGAGCTCACACTGTTGGCCTCTCCCTGGAGTCCTCCCGCCTGGATGAAATCCAACAGGGATATGAATCATGGGGGAAAGCTTCTGGATGAGTACAAGGATTCCTGGGCTCTATATTACACAAAATTTATCAATGCTTATCAGAATGAGGGCATTCCTATCTGGGGAATCACCGTCCAGAATGAGCCGGACGCCGTTCAGACCTGGGATTCCTGTATCTATTCGGCTGAAGAGGAACGGGATTTTATAAAAAATCATCTGGGTCCCGGGCTCCATAAGGCGGGAATGGATCAGGTCAGGCTCCTGATATGGGATCACAACCGGGATATTATTGTAGAGAGGGCCAGGACTGTTCTGGATGATTCCGAGGCTGCGAAATATGTATGGGGAACCGGTTTTCACTGGTATGTTTCCGAAGAATTTGAAAATATCGGTCAGGTGCATGAGCTTTTTCCGGATAAGCATCTTCTCTTTACAGAGGGCTGTCAGGAAGGGGGCTGTAAAATCGGAGAATGGTTCACAGGCGAGCGCTATGGCCGTAACATGATTGGTGACTTCAATAACTGGTGTGAAGGCTATCTGGACTGGAACCTGGTACTGGATGAGACAGGCGGCCCCAACCATGTAAACAATCTCTGTGATGCAGCTGTAATAGTGGATACTGTCAATAAAAAGCTGATATTCAACAGCTCATACTATTATATTGGACAGTTCAGCAAATATGTTCAGCCGGGAGCCTCGAGAATATTTACAGATTCAAGAATAGACTTTATTCATTCAGCTGCGTTTATCAATGAGGATGGAACTCTTATTTTAATAGTGATGAATGAAGGTGACATTGATAGAGATGTAAGCATTGAATGTAATGGAGATTATTTGAATGTGCAGATAATGAGTCACTCAATTATAACATATGTATTGGAACCTTAGATTTGATTTAATAACTATACCATCGTATATTAAATTTTGATGGAGAGAAATCAAATGGATCAGGATCTATGCAGTACATGCCGCAATAATCTTTGTGCTAAAAAAGTCTCTATCTTTTCATCCCTGGATGATAGGGATATAAACAATATTGTGAAATTGACAGGACATAAAAACTATTTTAAAGGGGACTTCTTATGTCATGAAGGAGATCTTTCTTCAAAGCTCTTTATCGTAAACGAAGGTAAAGTTAAGCTGTCAAAATTTAATAAAGATGGAAAAGAACAGATCCTGAGGATACTCTCCAATGGATCTTTTTTTGGGGAATTTTATTTATTCAGTGACAATGAACCATATAACTTTTCAGCCATAGCCATATCAGATGTAAAAATCTGTACTTTATCCAAATCCGATATGGATGTACTTCTAAAGGATCATCCAGAGATCAATCAGAAGATTCTTGCTGAGATATCCAGAAGACTTATTCAGACTGAGAACCTGGTACAGAATCTCTCTACAAATGATACAAGTTCTAAAGTTGCCTATGTATTACTGAAGCTGTCTGAAAGGTACGGTAGAGTTGAGAACGATCAGATTCATGTTGAAATCCCCATCAACAGGGAAGAGATGGCTAATTATGCCGGTGTTACAAGAGAAACCATGAGCCGAAAACTCAGTTCCTTTGAACAATCAGGGATTATCCGGACTAAGGGTCATAAGATGATAATTATCATAAATAAAAAAGCCTTAATGGATTTAATTTAAGAAAAATCTAAAATGTGTTTCAAATCACATTATTATCCTTGAATCTCATTTATCTTCAGATCATATCAAAGAGAAATGATTATCTGGAGGATAATATGAGTATAAAATTAAATGACAAAACATCATGGGTTGGAAAAGTAGATAACCGTGATGTTCCCTTTCACAGACTGGTTCTGACAAAAGGAACCACATATAACAGCTACCTGATTAAATCTGGAAAACCGACAATTATTGACACTGTGGATATCTCTTTCGGAAAAGAGTACAGGGATAATCTGGAAAAAGAAATTGATCTGGCAGAGATTCAATATATCGTAATCAATCATACAGAGCCTGATCATTCGGGTGGTTTGAGAACTCTGGCGGCCAAGGCTGTGAATGCAGTTATTGTCTGTACCAAGCCGGCTGTTTTTGAGCTGAAAGAGATGTACAAACTCCATGACAGAGAGTTTCACATTGTTAAAACTGGAGATACCCTCGATATTGGCGGTAAAACTCTTTCATTTATTGAAACTCCTTATCTCCACACCGAAGAGACAATGCTGACCTACTGTATTGAAGATAAAACTCTTTTTTCCTGTGATGTTTTTTCCACACATGTCGCCAGTGAGAATCATTTTAATGACAGAGAGAGTAATGATATCCTTGAAGATTTCAAGGTTTACTACAAACTGATTATGCATCCTCACAGGATGTATGTAAAAGAGATGATTGAGAAGATTAAAGATCTTGATATTGAAATAATAGCACCTTCTCATGGATATATTTTAAGAAAAAATGCTCGGGATTTTATTCAGATATATGATGATATGAGCAGGAACATCAACTCTACAAGAAAAGCATTGGTTCTATTCTCTTCCATGACTGGTAATACAAAGGAAATTGCCGGTGAAATAAAAGAGATCTATGATGATAATCATATAGAGATGAACATGGTTGATGTGAATAAAACAGAACTCGATGATGTAATTTCAGAAATAAAAGCTGCGGATATTGTATTTTTCGGAACATCCACACGTTATGCAGATATGATCGGGAATCTTGAACCAGTGTTGAAAAAACTGGAAGATATTGACCTTGGTGGTAAATGTGCAGTTGCCTTTGGTTCCTATGGGTGGAGTGGAGAACCGATCGAAATCATACAGGAGTATTTGAATGCTTCTGGATTCAATACTCTCAATACCAGTGACATTGTTAAATCAACCGGTATGACTGATGTCTATTTTCCCATAAGAATCCGGTTTTCGTTGAATAAAGAGAGCAGAGAAACATTAAAAAGGGCTGTTTACCATACAATTGATCAGGTAATGGCAGAGTAAGGAATTAAAGGAAATAAACAATGAAAAATATTATAGATATAAATAAATCACTCGGTGAAATCGTTACAGCTTATCCGTCGACGGTTCCTGAACTGAGCAGGTACAAACTGGATTATTGCTGCGGTGGAAAAGATACCCTGGCTGAAGCTCTAAAAAATATGAACCTTAATGAGCAGGCTGTTATAAATGATCTTGAAAAGGCTGTAGAACAAGCCATTGAATCTGATAAGGTGACAAGAGACTGGAGTGGTGCATCTATGAGCACCATCATCAGTCATATTTTGAATACACATCATGTCTTTATGAAAGAAGCCCTGGCTGAATTGAATAACCTGATGTTTAAAATTCTTAAAGTTCACTTTAAAACAGATGGAGAAACCCTGCTTCAGGTCCACCACCTGTTCGGAAATCTCAAGACAGAACTGGAAGCACATCTGGTTAAAGAAGAGGAAAATCTATTTCCTATGATTATTGAATATGAAAAGAATAACAGCGACTCTTTGAAATCACAGATACTGAAGTTTATAGAAGAGACTGAAAGTGAACATGATACGGCAGGAGATGTTTTTAAGGAACTGGCCAAAATAACGGGTGATTATACAGCTCCTTCCAATGCCTGTGGTTCATATAGAAGAACATATTATCTACTTAATGACCTGGAAAAGGATACATTCAATCACATCCATCTGGAAAACACTGTACTCTTCGGCAAACTCTGATTCTTTGACATAACATGTCTGGCTATTTCACCCCCCCTGTATAAGAATATAAGTATAGCCGTGGAATAAAGATACCGGGAGATGTTATGTCGGAAAGTATCCAGAATAAAGAAGATCGAAAAAGAGAACTGAGTGAAATAATCGGGAATCTGAAGACTGACCAGGATATTCCGAAGATGAAAAAGAGGTTTTCCACCCTATTGAAGGATCTCAGTCCTGAAGAAATAGCCGAGGCGGAACAGGCTCTGATTGCGGAAGGCGTTCCTGTGGAAGATGTACAGAAGCTTTGTGAAATTCATGTTGCTGCCTTCGAAGATTCCCTGAAGAAAAGCTTTCGCAGGGATAAAATGGGAAGAATCCTGGCCGGGCACCCTGTTGATACCTACAGAAAGGAAAATATAGCCTTAAAGAAACTGCTCAAACAGCTTAAACGATCTATCAGGAAAGCTGAGCCTCTGGGTTATATTATTCATCAGATCAGTCTGGTGGAGAATCATTATGTTCGAAAAGAAAATCAATTGTTTCCCTATCTGGAAGGGGTGGGATTCTCCGGGCCCTCAAAGGTTATGTGGGGGAAACATGATGAAATACGTGAGTTAATGAAAGAGATAAGCCAAAGCCTTGAAGCTGATAATTTGGCTGCAAGCCGTAAAAAAAGCAGTGTTTTGATTACTTCCATGAAAAGAATGATCTTTATGGAGGAAAAGATTCTTTTTCCAACTGCCATGAGAAAACTACCCGAGTCCACATGGAAAGATATTCGCCGTGGTGAAAATGAAATCGGATATTCCTGGGTTAAACCGGGTAATCTCTGGGACCCGGATATCCTTCCCGTAGAAATAAAGAATTCGAATAGTGTAGATAGTGCAGAGATTGATCTTTCTGTGGGTAAACTTCTTCCAAAACAAATAGATCTTATGTTAAAAAATCTTCCACTGGATATTACCTATGTTGATGAAAATGACCGTGTCAGATATTACAGTCAGGGGAAGGAGCGGATTTTTCCCCGTTCACCGGGAATCATCGGGCGGGACGTGCAGAACTGTCATCCTCCCAAGAGTGTACATATAGTTCAGAAAATTGTTGAAGATTTTAAGACTGGAAAACAGACGGAAGCGGAATTCTGGATTCAGATGGGAGAAAAATTTATTCATATCCGCTATTTCCCACTTTTTGAAGATAAGGTATATCGCGGAGTCATTGAAGTCAGCCAGGATATAGCGCCCCTTCGTGCTTTGGAGGGTGAAAAAAGGCTCCTTGACGAATAACTATCGTCTGAGTAACAGTTTATTTTACTCAGCGATTACCTTTGATTATTCCACTGAGAATAAAAACACTGTAATTATCCCTGAACCCGGCTTGTTTGAGAACTTCTTTATAGGGACTCTCCGAAATAGCTACTCCATTGACGGTCTCTACCTTTATGGATTTAAGAGGATTAAACTCCCGGCTGAGAAGCACCTTGAAGAAACTCAGAGCCTCCAGGGAATCCACTGCTTTTTCATCTGTAAAGAAATCCAGATCTTTTCCGTTCCGTTTGGAGAAAAGAATGGGGTTCTCTCCACGAAAGACCATATGACTTCCCTGCAGCCTGCCTGGGTAATTCCCTTTGAGAGCGTCGACCTTGATTCCTGATAGTGAGGCAGGGTCGGTACAGTTCATCCAGTACATATTCTCTTCATCCATGGGCTCAGATAATTCACGCAGAGCCTCCCAGCTGGCAAATTGTATGCCTCGTATATCCTCAAAGAAGTAGCCCGATACGCATTCCCCTGAGAGTTCCATCAAGCGAAGTGTCCGGAAAACAGCATTCCAGTTCAGCTGTTCTGTTTCTCTTTCCAGGAGCTGACGAAAAAGAACTCCATAGCGGATAAAAAGCTGCCTGATCACATCCCTGAGACGTTCATCTCTTTCGATTAGATCTTCCTCATCATAAATAGACTCGGTAAGGAACCAGCGCCCTTCCACGGGTCTGGAGTTCGACCAGCGGTTAAAACCGCCTCTACTGATCCTTCGGCCTCCGCTTTTTCTTTCAATGTCCTTGAAAGATTCGGCTTTGAATTTGTTCAGAATCCCTGTTCGGACAGTTCCATAGTGGTCGTTGCTGAGACGCCCGTTCCAGCACTGTTCCCATAGAAATGAGACCAGGTCAGTGCTGCCTTTCTGACTATGTTCCTTTATATCCCAGAATGTAAAACTTCCTCTCTTATCGGGAAGAAGCTGGTCAAGTTCTGCATCACTGCTTTCTTTTTTTATAAACAAAGACTGCTCTTCTTCAAAACAGAAGGCAATCTTCTCTTTCCCGCAGCCGTACCATAAGAGAGAACTCTCCTGAAAGAGGGTATCAAGCCAGGATTTATAGTAGGGCTGCACCCTTGAGGGAAAATAATCACTTTCCCAGAGGGAGGCTTTCCCGCCAAATGCTACCAACTTTTCAAAAACTTCCTGCAGCTGTTCCTTGCCTGATCCGGCCCGGGTCAGTGACTGATGCTGAGCCAGGAATAACTGCAGCTTCTTTATAGGCAGAGCCTTGAATTTACTCCGTCCCTTTCTTCTTTTCAGACGGAAGAGTATTTCCAGGTTCTCAGCAGTACAGAACTGATCTGTTTCGGCATTTTCGGTGAGTACATCGATTATCAGCTCTTCAGATTCTCTCATGGTCTCCAGGAAACCCAGAATATCTTTTTCCTGTGCGGGATAAATTGAACAAAGAGTCTCCATATATTCTGGTCCGGAAAAACTGATCCACCGGGGGAGGATAAAGTCAATTTCTGATGTAAATCCTGCTTCTTTATATTTCTTTTTATAATTAGATGAGATTACTAGAACTTCACTGCTTAAACTCGTCTCCCAGAAGACAAGCTTTTTCTCTGTCTCAGTTATCATAGTCTCTGATTTATCCGGCAGATCTCTAGTCAGGACTGATTTCATCTCATCCCATTGAGTCAGGGGGATGAAAATCCTCTCCTCAACCCAGTCAAACAGGTCATCAGCCGTGGGGGGGCAGTAATCTGGATAGGTTCTCTGTAGTTTTTGATTGAACTCTACAACAAGTTCTTCAGACAGCATGGGTCTGAGTCCCGATTCATGGACAATCCCTTTTATCAGATCCTCACGAAGATTGGACTGTCCCCCTAAGGGAGTATCATCTTCGTACATTCTCTGGTTGGTATGGTCATAAATAATTCCCGAGGCAAAGGGGGAGGGTGTCTTGGTTGTTACTTCAGTAACTTTTATTTGCCCCTCTCTCAACTCATCCAGCATCTGGGTAAGGGAACGCATATCAAAATCATCATAGAGACAGGAGCGCCATGTCTCTGTGAGGATAGGGAAATCTTCATATCGGCTTACGGCCTGCAGAAGCTTCTTTGACCTCAGCCTTGTAAGCCATAAAGGAGTTCTCTGTTTGAAAGATTTTCTTGGAAGCAGAAGAGCCCTTGAACAGTTATGTCTGAAGCGGGCTCCGAAAAACATGGTGGATTCCAGTCTCTGTCTGAGCAGTTTTTCCAGATTATCACCGTCTACCAGAGATAGAACATCATTGATATCAAATTGATGGGGCAGATCAAGGATAACCGCATCATCATCACAGTATACCTGCAGCGGATAACCATGTTTATTCTCCCAGGCCTGAGAAAGGGCTTCACTGTAGGGAAAGTTCAATTTCCCGCCCCACACTGTGTGGAGGATAATTTGATGACAGTCAGTTCTATTTAAGGGATCATTGAAGTGCTCTATAAGAAGATGAGTCCGATGGGGCAGTGCTCCGTCCACATGATCTCTCTGTCTTTTCATAAAGGAGAGGAGGGCTTCGATTGCATCATCTTCCATAGAATAGCTGGATTTGAGAACCCTTTGGATCGAGGATTCTCCAGCTATCCCGGGCTTACTGAGTTCAGTTTCGAAGAATTGAAGAAGGTCGAGGATTTTCGTGGAAAAGAAAAAGTCCCGTCCATTAGGGTCTGCCTTCCAGAAGGGGCTCATGGCTCCCTGTGAATCAGAAGGACTTACCTCTACAGAGCGGTCATTTATATTATCAATTCGCCAGGTCTGGGCTCCCAGTGTGAAGAAGTCACCATGAGATCTTTCCCAGACAAACTCTTCATCCAGTTCTCCAATTTTAGCACCATCCCCGTGGATTCTCAGTTCATAATATCCCCTGTCGGGAATGGTTCCTCCGGACATGTAGATCACACGTTCGGCGCCGTCTCTTGCTTTGGCTGTATTCTCAATCTTATCTATATTCAGCCTGGGTTTGAGTTCTCCGATCCGGGTATCACTGTATCGTCCGTTGAGCATCTCCATTACCAGATCAAAGTGTTTTCTGGGCAGGGTATGCCACATATAAACTGATGTGATGAAAAGGTATAGCTCATCAAGGTTCCATTCCCTGGTACAGCACATGGACAGGAGGACCTGAGCCAGTACATCCAGAGGATTGACCGGAACATCCAGTTCCTCAATTTCACCATCTTTGACGGCTTTTGCGGTAACTGCAGACCGGATGATATCATTCCCGAACATGGGGAAGACAGTGGCGCGGCTTACATCACCGACATTATGTCCTCCCCGACCGATTCTCTGAACAGTTGAGGAGACCGAAAAGGGAGCGGATATGAGAATTACTTCTTCGATATTCCCGATGTCTATTCCCATCTCGAGAGAACTTGTGGCAACAATAGCCTTGAGTTCTCCATTTTTCATCTTCTGTTCTACAAAATACCGGATTTCCCTGGACAGGGAACCATGGTGGGCAAAAGCGATGGTTTCTCCCACATGCTCATTGATCATTCGGGTAACTTTTTCAGTCTGTCTTCTGCTGTTACTGAAGATCAGAGTTGATCTGTTTGCCTCTATCTTCTTAACAATATTTTCAATTACACCAGGCCAATGAGATTGTTCTCCTTCAGGATTTTCGGGGAAGCTGACATTGATTTCATATTGTTTTTTTATATCCGAGTGGATCAGCTTTATCTGTCTTGGACGCAATGTTTCTTCCGCATATTCCCTGGGATAGAATCCACCCAGCAGAGATGCAACAAGAGACATGGGCCTTACAGTAGCCGAGAGTCCGATTCTTTGAAACTCACCGTTTATCAGAGTTAATCTCTCAATGGCTGAAAGAAGATGAACACCCCGTTTATTGGCAGCTACCGCATGTATTTCATCAAGGATAACAACAGAGAGGCCTGATAAAATTTTTTCTGCAGCACCCGATGTCAAAAGTATGTTGAGACTCTCAGGAGTTGTAATGAGTATTTCCGGAGGGCGCCGCACCATTTTCTGTCTGTCAGAGGAGCTGGTATCACCGCTTCTTATGCTGATATTGATTTCAGGAAAGGGAACTTCATTTTCTTTGAACCTGGCCTTTAACTCAGCAAGGGGCTCAGTCAAATTCTGTCTCACATCATTATTGAGAGCTTTCAGGGGGGATATATACAGGACCCGAACCATACCCCCGGGCCATTCCCCTGTTATCAGCTGGTTTATGGACCATAGAAAGGCGGCAAGTGTCTTACCGCTTCCTGTGGGCGCTGTCATCAGTGAATGAGATCCCGAAGAAATTTCTTTCCATCCCCGTTCCTGAATATCTGTAGGACTTTTATATTTTGATAAAAACCACTCCTGTATGAGTGGATGAAATTGCATCATATGTTCAGTCATGGTCTGTCAGTTCCTCGGGTTCCTGATGTATTTATTCTAAGAACATATTATACCGCATCAATTTTATATTGTAATGAATTGTATTTATGCATCATTATAAGTTCATATTATGAAGAAAATAATTTTATTTATTGCCGGTCATATTTTTCTATCTCTCGGAATCATAGGAATTGTTCTTCCTGTTTTACCAACTACTCCATTTTTACTATTATCTGCAGCCTGTTATATGAAAAGCTCAGAGAAGATGTACACATGGCTGATCAACCATAGGGTTCTTGGACTCTATGTAAGATCATATATTAAATATAAAGCAGTCTCTCGAAGAGCTAAAATCACCTCTATCTCTGTATTATGGGTAGTTATGATAAGCACTATTCTCTTTTTCATTACTTTGTTATGGATACGAATACTCCTGATTTTCATTGCAATAGGAGTAACTCTATACCTGGTCCAAATCACAACTTTGACAAAAGAGATGGTGGAAAGCTTAGCTGAGTGATTGTAATATCAACAGGAGTCATCAATGCTGCAGAAAGTGAAAGACATAATTAAACATTACAGCCTGAAAGAACTTCCCGTGGAAGGGACCCTATATAAAAGGACTTACTGCTCTAAACGGGAATTAGGGACGGGAGAGCCCTGTGGCAGTGCCATAATAGCCCTGTACTGTGATGAGCCCCCCAGTGTTTCACTCTTTCATAAACTTACATCAGATGAGATCTGGCATTTTTATGGAGGAGACCCGCTACGCCTTGTGCTTCTTTATCCCGATGGTTCCAGCAAAGATATTATTATGGGAAATGATCCCCTTAAGGGGCAGTATGTTCAATTTGTAATACCTGCTGGAGTCTGGCAGGCCGGTCATATGGTAGAAGGGGGAACTTACTCTCTTTATGGATGCACCCTTGCCCCGGGATTTACTCCTCATATGTTTGAAGCTGGTGTTTCTGAGGATCTCTTCATTATTTATCCCGACAGAGTTGATGATATTACCAGGTTCGGCTGCAGTAATGAGAGTATTACCATGCCGGAAGATGTGGATTCTCAAGGAAAGGGAGTATAGTGAAAATTGACCGCCTTCTATCCATAATTGTTTATCTCCTGAATCATGAACTTGTCAGTGCCAGGATTCTGGCCGAGCGTTTTGGAGTGACCGTCAGGACTATCCAGCGGGACCTGGAGTCCATAGAACTGGCTGGCATTCCTGTCATCTCTGTCCTGGGACCCAATGGCGGTTACGGTATTATGGAGAATTTCAAAATTGACCGGCAGCTGGTCTCTGTTGAGGATCTTTATTACATCATCACCTCCCTGCAGTCTGTGTCGGATACTCTGACAGATGATAAAATGGACGGTACCCTGGAGAAGATTAAAAATCTTCTTCCGGCCCGGGATACCGATTTTTTAAGTGAGAGGAATGGGAAACTGTCTATAGACTTTTCAATGCTGGGAGGTGACCCGAGACATCAGGAATCCTTCAAGATCATCAAGGACGCTGTAGATTCGGAAAGGCTTCTTCAATTTACTTATACCAATAACAAGCTTGAAACTTCATTCAGGACTGTAGAACCCCTCACCATAGCTTTTAAATGGAGAGCCTGGTACCTTTTTGCCTGGTGCCGGGATAAAGAGGGTTATCGCCTCTTCCGGACATCCCGTATGCGGAATCCCGAGATCCAGCCCATTCATATAAAAAGAAAAGAACTTCAATTTGAGGAATATCTCCTTAATCAAAATCAGAGTAGCAATACCAAAATGGTAGATCTTTTACTGAACTTTGATCCATATATTATTTCTCTGGTGGAAGAATTTTATACTAAGGAAAACTGTAATATTGAAGCCGACGGCAGTCTGACTGTGAAGACAAAGATGCCTGCAGACGGTTGGATGTACGGCTTCCTTTTATCCTATGGAGAGTATGTCACTGTCCTGAAACCTCCCTCTGTTCGGGACGCATTGAAAGAGATGGCAGAGAAAATCCGGAAAAAATACTGAATCTGAAATATGTACGACACAGGGCTGTCGTATATGCCGTTTTATACTCTATTTATCAAGTTAGAATGACAATGATAAGGAGTGAATAATGGAAATTAAAGAAGTTCAGATCAGAAAGACAGTTATGATTCGTACAATTACACCGGTAAGCAACATTTCGGATGTGATGGGCGAGGCATTTACCGAGTTGGGGGCCTATATGGAGAAAAATAGTATAGCTTTTGCCGGCCCTCCCTATGCAAGGTACTACAATATGGATATGGAGGCTCTGGATGTGGAGATGGGCTTTCCTGTTGCATCGGAATCTGTGGGTACGGGCAGGATTAAAGTCGGTGAACTTCCTGCCGGAAAAATTGCATCAGCAGTTCATGTCGGCCCCTATGATAAACTGGAAGAGACATATATCAAGCTGATGGAGTTTGTAAAAGAGAAGGGGCTGGAAGCAGAGGAGTGGATGTACGAGTTTTATCTCAACTCTCCCATGGAAGTGAAGCCTGAGGAACTGCAGACGGAAATCTGTTACCCTCTGAAATAAAAAGTCTTTGTTAACTCGGCCCGGTTGTATAACCGGGCAATATTTATGAAAAAGGGATTTGTATGAAACAGGAATGGAGAAAAAGCGAAAAAAATATATACCTTCCAAAAAGTATGCCTGAATTGACTGATATTCCTGAATACAGGTTCCTGACGATTACAGGCGAAGGACGACCCGGCAGTGATCATTTTTCAGAGTGCATTTCTGTTCTGTATTCACTTTCATATGCATTGAAGATGACACTAAAAAAAATTACGCAGAAGCCTGAGGATTACAGTGACTATACAGTTTATCCTCTGGAGGGAATCTGGGATCTTAAGGAGGAGGCAAAAAGAAATTATACCGGTCAGCTGGATAAGGATGATCTGGTCTATAAATTAATGATCCGACAGCCTGATTTTATAAATGAAGACTTCTTCAATGAGATACTCAAGATCACCATGAAGAAGAAACCCCATCATCTGCTGGAGAGAGTCGCATATGAAAGAATAACAGACGGAAGATGTGTCCAGATGCTGCATATCGGCAGTTATGACAGTGAAACCGCCAGTTTCAATGTGATGGAAGATTTTGCAGAAAATCACAATATGAAGAGAATCTCAAAAGATCATAGAGAAATATATCTGAGTGATTTCAGGAAAATTCCGGTAGAGAAGCTCAAAACTGTTTTACGGTTCAAGGTTCAGAATAAACAAGTCTTATAATCCTCATGAGAACTGTCTCCTTCTGAAACTTATATACACATTGAATAAACTGTCTTGATATCCTGATCCGAATATCCCTGAATATTCCATAGTTCAGACAGGGTTTGAACCTGTTTTGTCAGCTCATCAAAATCGGGAGATGAGATGCCTGCTTCTTCGAGGCTGAGTGGACAGGCAATGGATTTTATATATTCTTCAAATCGGGAAATAACCATGTCACAGGCAGTCATTTTATCAAGCTCTTCCAGCTCATTCATATCCAGAATATTTTTTCCAAAGAGAATAATTCTGTGAGATATTTTTTCTTTCATAAACTTGAGCCATGCAGGCATGACAACAGCCAGTCCGGCTCCATGACTTATGTCATAGAGGGCACTGAGGGGATGTTCAAACATGTGACTTGGTATGGCTGCACCCTCAAGACCTGCATTGGCAAGGCCGTTCCAGGCCAGGGCTCCGGCCCACATTATTGAGGCTCTTGCATCATAGTCTTCAGGATTTATCATTACCCGGTTCAGAGATTTCATGACCCCCTTACTCAGGCCCTCAATAAATCCGTCCTGTATGGGAGAAAAGTCTGCAGTTGTTGTGAAATAGCCTTCAAGCATGTGGCACAGAATATCGAAACAGGCATAGGCCGTATATTCAAGGGGAATGGTAAAAGTTACCAGTGGATCCAAAAATGCAAGTTTTGGAACCAGAAGTGGTGACCTGATACCGAATTTCTCTCCTCTGGCAGGATTCGTCAGAACTCCGGCAGCATTTGTTTCTGATGAAGTCGCCGGTTGAGTCTGAACGGCAATGATTGGAAGAGCTTTTTTTACAGTTGCCTTTTTGGAATAATAATCCCAGAGATCTGAATCTGCATAATACCCTGCAGCAATACCCTTTGATTCATCAATGACACTTCCCCCTCCTGCAGCCATTATGAAATCGACCGATTCTGCACGGGCTATTCTTATACCTTCCATAGCATGGGGGAGTATGGGATTGGGCTGTACTCCCCCATACTCAACAACACGGATGCCATTAACAGACAACTCTTTATATATCAGATCATACAGACCGCTTTTTTTTAAACTGCCTTTTCCATAAAGCAGAAGTGCTGTTTTTCCAAAGGGGAGTGATTCTTTTCCGATTCCGGAAATAACGCCCCGGCCGAAAATTACTTTCGTTGGTGAATAAAACTCAAAATCTTTCATTGGGGAATTCTCCTTATTCTGTACTGGATGATTATTATATCATGTCGGGAGGGGGAGGTTGTGAGTAATAATAAAATCTATACTCTTGACAGCCTTGATTGATAGATCTATTAATAGATCTATTAAATAAGGGTATTAATATGGAAAAAGAAAATAATATGGAACAGGATATTCTGGTGGAAGCCGAGGCGCTTTTTCTTGAAAAGGGCTTTAATATGGCAACCACAACGGAGATTGCTAAAAGAGTCGGCTGTAATCAGGCTCTGGTGCATTATTACTACCGGACTAAAGAGAAGCTGTTTGAAGCTATCTTTTATAAGAAACTGCATGTTTTTATTTCAACCTTCGGCCAAGTTGATCAAAGAGATCTCTCATTTGAAGACAAACTTATTCATAAAATTGAATCACACTTTGATGTTTTATTTGAAAATCAGAAACTGCCTTTTATGGTTTTGTCTGAGATGATTATAAACCCTGAGAGGAGAAAGTCCTTCAAAGCCATGTTGTCTGAAAATTCAATAGTCTTCAGTCAATTTGTTTCAGATTTTGAAAAGGAGATTCAAGCCGGGAGAATCCGGAAAGTGTCTCCGATCGATATTCTTTTTAATGCATTAGCTCTGAATCTTTCAGTTTTTATCATGAAACCCTTAACCATGGAATTACTCGGTCTCCATGAGGAAGGATTCAATGACTTTGCAATGAATCGAAAAAAAGAAAATGTAAAAGCAGTTCTCAACAGTTTGAAACCATGAATAAGGATTCGATAATGAAAAAAATATATTTAATTCTGGTTGCCATAAGTGCATTTTTTCTATTCTCCTGTGATAGTTCAGATAAAGAGATTTATGCCTCAGGAACCTTTGAAGCCAGGGAGGTTATTGTCTCTTCCAGGCTTAATGGTGAAATCCTGGAGCTTGATATCACTGAAGGGGATACAGTTCAAAGCGGACAGATCCTCGGAATAATTGATTCGGTGCAATTGGAATTACAGAAGCAGCAGCTCCTTTCTTCCATTAAAAGTGTTGAAGCAAGACGCCCTGATATGAATGCCCAGCTAGCACCTCTCTCTCAGCAGATCAGGACAGCAAAGAAGGAAGAGCAGCGGATTAAAAGCCTTTTCAAGGTCGGTGCAGCAACAGAGAAAGATTATGATGATATGTATGCTCAGCTCTTATCCTTTGAAAAACAGTTCGCCGCATTGGAAAGTTCTCTGAAGAAGAGTAATAACGGGATTAGCGAGGATCTGTTGTCTCTGGACATTCAGGTAAAACTGATTGATGAGCAAATCGGGTACTCAATGATTACAAGCCCCCTGGGCGGCAGAATTCTAGCCCAGTATGCTGAGCAGGGAGAATTTGCAGTACCCGGAAAAGCCATAGTTAAAATTGCAGATCTGAATAAGATGTTTCTCAGAGCCTATGTTACATCAGCGCAGCTGACAGATCTTAAGCTTGGACAGTCTGTAACTCTTGTTGCCGACTTTGGTGAAAAGGAGAACAGATACTATGAGGGCACACTTTCATGGATATCTGATAAATCTGAATTCACTCCAAAGACTGTTCAGACAAGAGATGAACGGTCCAATCTTGTGTATGCCGTAAAAGTTGATGTTGAAAATGACGGTTATCTGAAGATCGGTATGTATGGCGGTATGAAAATATCAAATGAATAATCCCATAATACAGGTTCATAATATTTCCAGAAAATATGGGAAGGTTCAGGCCCTGCAGGATATCAGTTTTGATGTTGAAGATGGTGAAATCTTCGGGATCATAGGTCCTGATGGTTCCGGGAAGACCACCTTATTCCGAATACTCACGACCCTTCTTTTAGCCGATTCAGGAACTGCCTCTGTAGATGGCAGTGATGTAGTTTCAGACTACCGAACCATCAGGAAGGCTGTGGGTTATATGCCTGGAAGGTTCTCCCTTTATCAGGATCTGTCTGTTGAGGAAAATCTGGATTTTTTTGCTACTGTTTTTAATACCACCATCAAGGAAAACTATCATCTGGTGCGTGATATCTATGTTCAGCTTGAGCCCTTCAAGACCCGTAAGGCGGGAGCTCTTTCGGGGGGGATGAAACAGAAACTGGCTCTCTGCTGTGCACTGATTCACAAGCCGAGGGTTCTTTTTCTGGATGAACCCACAACGGGAGTTGATCCTGTTTCCCGTAAGGAATTCTGGGACATGCTGGGTAAGCTTAAATCCCAGGGCATTACGATTCTGGTATCCACTCCCTATATGGATGAGGCCGGAAGATGTGACCGTATAGCCCTTATTCAGGATGGCTCTTTTCTTAAAATTGATACCCCTGAGAGTATTATTGATCAGTTTGCCTATCCCCTCTGTGCGGCGAGAAGCAGCTCCACATTTTCTCTTTTAAAGGATCTACGTGATTATCCCGGGGTCCTGAGCTGTTTTCCATTTGGAGATACCCATCATGTGACATTCAAAGATGAGTCTATTTCAATGGATGATCTGGAGTTCTATCTGGAAAGTAAGGGGCATACAGAGATCAAGCTGTCTATGATTCAGGCCAGTATTGAAGATTGTTTTATGAATCTCACCATTGATGGAGATTCCCTATGACTGTAATCAAGACAGTGAATCTCACAAAAAAATTCGGTCATTTTACAGCGGTTGATCATATAAGTTTTGAAGTCGAGAAAGGGGAGATATTCGGATTTCTGGGCGCTAATGGAGCCGGTAAAACAACCGCCATGCGAATGCTCTGCGGTTTGAGCAAGCCCAGCTCAGGGGAAGGATCGGTAGCCGGTTTTGATATTCACAAGAATCCCGAGATGATCAAACGCAATATAGGTTACATGAGTCAGAAGTTTTCTTTGTATGAGGATTTAACTGTACGTGAAAATATTCGCCTATATGCAGGTATATATGGAGTCCCCGATAAGGAAATAGCTCCGAAGACAGATCTTCTTCTGGAGGAGCTTGGATTTTTGAGTGAGAAGAATACCCTCGTAAAATCCCTCCCTCTGGGATGGAAACAGAAACTCTCCTTTTCGGTGGCAATTTTTCACGATCCTGTCATTGTTTTTCTTGATGAGCCTACCGGGGGAGTTGATCCTTCGACAAGACGTCAGTTCTGGGAGCTTATTTACAAGGCATCAGATAGGGGGATTACGGTATTTGTAACAACCCACTATATGGATGAGGCGGAATACTGCAACAGAGTTTCTATTATGGTGGATGGAAGGATTGAAGCCATGGACAGTCCCGGGAATCTGAAAAAACAATTTGAATCTGAGTCAATGGATGACGTTTTTCAGAAATTGGCCAGGAAAGCCACAAGGCAGGCGGACTAAGATATGAAACAGTTTATTGCCTTTATTAAAAAGGAATTCTATCACATCTTTCGGGATACCTGGACCATGGTAATTCTTCTGATACTGCCCATTGTCATGCTGATACTCTTTGGATATGCACTGTCCACAGAAGTGAAGAATACTGCTGTTGCTGTTTATGACCCCTCAAAAGATGCAGCAACTCAGCGGATTATATCTTTACTGGAAATGAGTGAATATTTTTCTATTCATGATGTTCTGGAATCTCCTCAGCAGATCGAAGAGGTTTTTCAGGAAGGAATCGTCAGTCTAGTCGTTGTTTTCAGTGAAGACTTTTATGATAATATGCTTCATACAGGGGATGCGGGTGTACAGCTTATTGTGGATGGAACTGATCCGAATACCGGAGTCTCCATCAGTAATTATGCAAGTGCAATCATTGCCGACTATCAGAAAGATATTACAGGTCTCTCTACTATTCCCTATCAAATCGTTGTAACTCCCAGATTTCTCTATAATCCCGAGATGGAAAGTTCCTATAATTTTGTACCCGGGGTAATGGGTATGATTATCATGCTGGTCTGTGCCATGATGACCTCCATCTCCATTGCAAAGGAGAAAGAGACGGGCACCATGGAAATCCTTCTTGTCTCTCCCATGAAACCCCTGCTCATCATACTCTCCAAAGTGGTTCCCTATTTCTTTCTTTCAATTATCAATCTCATGACTATCCTGTTGATGGCAGTATTTGTTTTCGGAGTGCCTATTGCCGGAAGCTTCGGGGCACTGCTGTTTATCTCACTTCTATACATTTTTGTATCCCTGGCTATCGGTTTATTGATCTCTTCAATTGCAGGGTCCCAGATTGTGGCACTTCTTATATCCGGTATGGCTCTGATGATGCCGGTTATGTACCTGTCCGGGATGATGTTTCCTGTTGAAAATATGCCGGTCTTTCTTCAGGGGATATCTCAGATAATACCTGCGAAATGGTATATTACTGCTGTAAAAAATATAATGATTAAGGGCCTGGGATTTACAGCCATCATCAAAGAAACAGCTGTACTCTCCCTGATGGCTGTATTCCTGATTACGGTGAGCCTGAAGAAATTTAAAATAAGGCTGGAGTAGGAATGATAAAATACCTGATAGAAAAAGAATTCAGACAACTATTGAGGAATCAATTTCTTCCCCGTCTCATTATCATGTTTCCATTGATGGTGCTCCTCTTCCTTCCTCTGGCCGCGAATTTTGAAATCAAGAATATCAATATAACCGTAATGGATAACGATCACAGTTCCTATTCAAAGGATTTGATTCAGAAGATTATATCCTCAGGATATTTTAAATTGACTGAAGTCTCTTCAGATTACAAGTCGGCAATCATCAGTATTGAATCTGATAAATCAGATCTGATTCTTGAAATTCCTCAGAATTTTGAAAAAAATCTTATTAAAGACAAAACAGCCGATCTGATGGTATCTGTTAATGCTGTAAATGGAACAAAAGGCGCCTTCGGGAGCTCCTATCTTTCCAGTATAATCATGGATTTCAGTTCTGATATACGCACTCGACTTGGTCTGATTGGAAGCAGGAATAATGCTCCCTTTTTTCAGGTCATCCCCCAGTTCCGTTTCAATCCCCATCTTCGTTATCCGGTATTTATGGTTCCGGCACTGATGGTAATGCTGCTGTTGATGATCTGCGGATTTCTACCTGCTCTCAATATAGTGGGGGAGAAAGAAAAAGGGACCATGGAGCAGATCAATGTAACTCCTGTCAGGAAATCCACCCTGATCCTGTCAAAATTGATTCCCTTCTGGATTATCGGTTTTATTGTTCTGACAATCAGTTTTGCAGTAGCCTGGATTTTTTATGATCTGGTACCGGCGGGAAATATTCTGATTATATATCTTTATGCTTTTATATTTATTCTCGGCATATCCGGTTTTGGGCTGGTGGTCTCCAATTATGCAAACACCATGCAGCAGGCTATGTTTATGATGTTCTTTTTTGTTATTACATATATATTTATGAGCGGTCTTTATACTCCGGTCAACAGCATGCCTGACTGGGCTCAATTCTTAAGTATATTTGTACCCCTGAAGTATATGATCGAAGTATTGAGGATGGTTTATTTGAAGGGGAGTGGTATTCAGGATCTGATCAGCCAGCTGGTGGCCCTCCTGGGTTTTGCAGCTTTTTTTAATATCTGGGCCGTGCTGAGTTATAGAAAAATAAGCTGATCAGCAAGTGATTCTTATGAAAATAGAGGGCTTTGCATCAGCTTTGATTAGCTTTGACCAGCTGTATTCAGTTGGATGAGGTCAAATCTCTCTATAAAATAACTGTTTCTCAGTCTGCTTCCCTTATCATTCCCCATTGAGGAAGATCAATGACGGGGTGGTCGATGCGGTCCAGTTTTTTAAACCCGAACTTTTCATACATACTGATATTCTTCTCGGTCGCTGTCTCAAGATAGATCGGTATTCCAGCATCATTACTCTCTTCTATGACAGCTCTTAGAAGTTTACCACCAAAGCCCTGTCCCTGATATTCAGGAGAAACACCGAGAATAATCAGATATATATACTCTCTTCCGGCCATTTCCTTTCTTCGGGCAGCTTCCAGGGGAGCAAAAATAATCTGCATCTCTTTCAGTATTTTTGTTCCGATCTTCATGGCATATGATATAGATCCGCTTCGTAATCCTCTCCAGAATGTCATCTCTCCCTTATCTCCAGGCACCCAGGCCGCCATTCCTTCAATCTTTTCTGAAGGAGCATATATCTTTCCATATTTGAGGCAATACCTGGCAGGACTGCTGAAAAAGCTCCTTTTTTGATCTTCTGCCGCCTGGGATAGAACCTTCTTCCAGACAGGATCGGTACTGAATGCATCAGCAAAAACGGTACCTGCTTTCAGAATATCTTTTTTCTGTAACTTGTAGAGTCGATCCAATTGTTCAGACATGAGAAAACCTCCTGTTTGAGTCTAATTATATGATAGTTTACTGTATAATATATCACAGCTGTCCAAGATAATTTGAAAGGGGTTTTATAAAAGCCGATCTCCGTTTATTCTTAAGTCGACTAAAACAATACAACAAAAGGAAATCGGCTATGAGTCATCATACTACAACGTTTGGACAG